>NZ_CP019982.1 GCF_002982135.1 Pediococcus inopinatus
AGCGGCGCTTTAAGGCTAAGATGACGGTGTTGCTCAGAACCTTCGAGAATCTGATAGTGGTATTGCGCCAGCCGTAGTTAATAATCTTTTGATCATTGATAATCCCGCACTTGGGACAAGCCTTCGGCGTGTAATCCAAGTGGCCAGTTAAGCGAATAACCCCGTCTTCTCCAGTTTCACCGTCAGTAATTTTTAGGTTCTCGTCAGCTATTCCTAATAATAATTTTGTAGTATCATGACACATAGGGCATTTCCTTCTTTCTGAAAAATCTTCGTGGTGGTTGACTTGGATGAACGGACAGGAAATGTCCGCTTTTTTATTCTAGCCATAAATAAAAAATCTGTCATCAGTAATAGATGAAAATCTATTACCAACAACAGATATTGTAGAACCACATATTTGTAGGGGATTTGTAACTTCTAAGCAAAAACAGTTGAGGAATTATTAGTAGCATTGCAAAGCAACAGACATCGTAAGCTATTAGAAGACGGCTTGATAAGTTACAGGAGTGAAATAATGCTATGTCCGTGCTCTTTAAATGAATTTAGAAATATCTAAAGCGATGAGCGATTATGGAATAAAATTATTGGCGGAAGAAACCAAAAAATGCAAGAATTGATGTACTTGGCTAACATTAGATGTAAAAAATCAATATAGCTTCTTGAAAGTAGCTATAATTCTTAACGATGTTCGGGTTCTTTGGAAATCTTATTCTCTTTTTGTAGAGGTCTCGAAATCATAGCTGCTAGTTTATTGCAGCTGCTGTTTAAGTTCTGTAAACCATTTAAAATATTGTTGCGCAAAATAATTTTCTTTGGCATAAATAAAATATAGATCATGGGCAATTGTCCCGCGTTCAAGCGGTAGTTGTTTAATTGTCCCAGCTGCTAACTCTTTTTTGATTAATAAGCGATAAAGAAAGCTAATTCCTGATCCGGCACAGACCAATTGGCGAATTAAGGTTGGTTCAGAAATGGTAATTAACTGCTTAAAGTCATTTAAACTGATGTTTTCTTTTTGTGCCAAAGCAGTTAACAAGGTTCGTGATCCAGATCCGGGTTCGCGAATTAGCAGCGGGTAGGACGCTAATTCATTCCAACTAACAATTTTCTTTTTTGCTAAGGGATGAGTTGGGCTGCAAATGGGAATGAATTCTTCTTGGCTGAGGATATGGTATGAAAATTTAGCTTTATTAAAATTGCCTTCAATAATGCCAAAGTCCATTTTTCCAAGTTCGATTTGTTGTAAAATGTGTTGTGTATTTTCAGCTAAACAACTAATTTTTTGCAAATCATTTTTGAGTTGCAAAAATTCAATCAACTGACTACCAAAAACTTCACCTAATGAACGAGTGATTCCGAATTGAATCTCGTGTTTTTGGTGATCATCTTGTAAAATTTCCATTAACTGTGTTGTTTGCGAACGTATTCGGGTAAGAAAAACTGCTAATTCTTCGCCAGCAGGTGTAAGTTTCAGATAAGGCCGCTGATAATTAACTAATTTTATTTCTAATTGGTTTTCAAGCCGTTGAATTTGTTGGGTGACAGCTGGTTGAGAAATGAAAAGCTTAGCCGCTGTTTTAGTGTAAGAAAGGGTTTCACTTAAAATTAAAAAAGTTTGATATTCAGCAGTTATCATTGCAAGCTCCCATAAGTATTCATTATATTACTATAGCAAATAATAATTTTATTTTATGACTGATAGTTAGTATTATTAAAACATTACTTGGGAGGGAATGCTAGTGGAATTTTCAATAGTTTTAAAAACAAAGAGTTTTTGGTTAGCAACTGCGATGACACTGATTTGTGCTGTAATTGGTAGTTTGTTAGCACAATTGCCATATTTTTCGTTATTTGGAGCTTTAATTATTGCTTTGATTTTAGGGATGATATTTCAAACAGCAGGAACTTTAAAGAGTCAGGCTGGAATTGGAATTGGCTTTATTTCAAATAAATTTTTGCGTTTAGGAATTATTTTATTAGGATTTAAGCTAAATTTAATTCAATTGGCACAAGCGGGAATTAAAACGATTCTGTTAGCGGTGGTCGTGGTTAGTGGAACGATTTGTTTGACTTATTTTATAGAAAGAAAGTTTGGAGTCGAACCAGAATTAGCTATTCTGGCAGCCAGTGGAACTGGAATTTGTGGGGCAGCAGCAGTAATGGGAATTTCCCCGCAGATAAAAGTGCCGGCAAAACAAGCTGAACGTCAACGGGAGAATGAAGTTTTAGCCGTGGCAATTGTTGCAATTATGGGAACAATTTTTACTTTTATCGACCTAGGCTTAAAACCTTTGTTAGGGTTAAATGCCACTCAGTTTGGCGTTTTTGTCGGCGGATCATTGCATGAAATAGCTCATGCCGTTGCTGCTGGCAGTGCTGCTGGTTCAATCGGTTTAGACAATGCAATTATTACTAAGTTATCTCGTGTTTTAATGTTGGCCCCGGCAACGTTAGCCATTGGTTTCTGGTATCAAAAACACAGTCAAAAGACACAACCAGTTAGTGATAAAAAAGCTAAATTACCGATTCCTTGGTTTATGGGTGGCTTTATTTTAGCAAGTGTTTTAGGAACCTTTTTGCCATTTAGTACAGTAGCTTTAACAGCCTTGGTTAAAGTAGCTTATGTTTTTTTGGGGATGGCAATGGCAGCCTTAGGTATGAGTGTTAATTTTAGAGTTATTTTAAAAAGAGGGTTGCCGGCATTTGCTGCAGCTTTCATTTCATCAGTAATTTTGGCAATTGGAGTTTTAATTGCTAGCAAAATTTGGTTTTAAAAAAAGGCTCAGCAAGATTTTCTGGCTCTTCGTCAACTGTTGTTGGTGAATCCATATTTCGAGTTCTAATCACTTCGTGATTAGGGCTCTTTTTGTTTTGATTTTGAAAACGTATAGTACTCGAGTTCTAAACCTCCAGAAGCTGCGATAGCCAAAACTGGCTCGTTTGATCGCCTTGATTTTATTATTAGAACCTTCCAAAGGACCATTTGAATAGTGTGTGGTAAAGGTGTTACGAATCTCATCATGATGGCTTTCAAGTGTTTTAATCGTGTTCTTCATTTCTTCAGAATACGTTTTGTTATTCCAAAATGCCGCATTGTAGTTATGCCAATCTTGATGTTGGACAGCTGTCCGGACGCTGTTTAAGACTTGATAAGTTTGTTCTAGTTCTGAATCCAACGATAACAGCTGATGGACAACATCGGTGGCAGCCATCCAGTAAGGAAAATTAGTCCACTTTTTGAATTGTTCAAAGTTAAGCTGTTCAGTTGGTACTAACAACAGCTTCCAGTAGCGCTTAAGAAGCTGTCTAAAATCTCTTAAGTAATAGTGCTAAAAATGCTAAAACGACCATTTGCAGACTGGTGGTTAATTGACGCTCACAATTTTTCCAAAGTCGCCGACAATTCTCTAGCCAACTAAAAGATCGTTCGACTACCCAACGTTGGGGCATGACTTCGAATCGATGCAACTCATTGCGCTTCGCAACCTGCACGGTTGCGTTTAAATTACTGGCTACATCGAGCTGAAAATTAACGCCTGAATAACCACCATCAACTAAGACATTTTGAACCTGGCGTAAATGCATGGCATGTAAAGCGATCATTGCACTGGCCCCGTCTCGATCAGAGACGTTCGCTCGCGTCATGTGAATGGCCTGCGGAAAGCCATTGATATCAACTGCCAGATGGCGCTTAATCCCTGAGATTTTCTTACCAGCGTCGTAACCTTTGTTTTCAGCAGTAGCGGTGTTTTTGACGCTCTGAGCGTCAACGATAATAAAGGAAGTTAAAGCTGAACGTCCTTGGTAAGTTCGCCGAGCAATGACAATTTTTTTAAAACTTGTTCCAATAAAGAATCAGCCGTAGGCTCAGCTTTAGTTGACCAAATTTTGTAATAGTTGTAAACTGACCGCCATTCTGGGAAATCACCGGGGACTTGACGCCATTGGCAACCGATTTTCAAGACATATAGGACCGCACAGAAGACCTCGTAGAGGTCATATTTTCGAGGCTTAGTTCGCTTACGAAAATTTTCTAAAGCTGGTCGAATTAATTCAAATTGTTGCCGAGTAATATTGCTGGGATAATTTTTCATAGCTTAAACTCGCTTTTTACATAGAAGTATATCAAAAACCATAGATCTTGGACAGCTTCTTAAACCCAAAGTGGAATATATGCCCGAGGAGTGACAAGAGATCTGGTATGACAAACGTTGCAATGGCTACCAATGCAGCTGTGTGAAACACGAAAAAGATTGCATATGCTCCCAAAGCAACGAGAATAACGGCCAATACCGTTTCCCCTGTGCAATAGATTGCGGTCCGAAAAGCCATTTACAAAAATCAGCAAGCGGATGTTGGAAGAACCAAACAAACGGTGATAATACGATTGAAATAAGCTGATCCAGCGCGACTAGGACTTGATCTATAAATTGATCAAGCTGCCAATTCATCATTTTAAATGTCTCACTCATGTCCTTACCTCTATTCTCATTTTTCACGCACTTCACGTTTCCCATCGGGTCACCTATATGTTACTAATGTTTGTTGAACTTACAGGTGGTAACAATAGGGTACATCATTAGTTTTACTGGTTCTGGTGCAAATTTTCCTTGCTGACTTGATTTTAGTATACTGGGTGCCAAGAAACGAGGGATTGCGCGCATGAATCACTTTAAGGGACGCCACTTTCAAAAGGACATCATCTTAGTAGCCGTTGGCTACTATTTCAGATTCAGTTTCAGCTATCGTGACATCGTTGAATTGCTTCGGGATCGGGGTATCACTGTTCATCACACCACGGTCATGCGTTGGGTTCATCACTATGGCCCCATCTTTAAGGCTCTATGGCGTCGGCATCAAACAGCTCACGCTAAAAGTTGGCGAATCGATGAGACCTATATTCGAGTTAAAGGCCGTTGGGCCTATTTGTATCGCGCTATTGACAGTAACGGTTTGACCATGGATTTTGAGTTACGAAAACACCGCGATTATACCGCATCCTATCACTTTTTGAAGCGTCTCTTGACGACCAATGGTCGGCCTGATCGATTAGTCACTGATCAATATCGGGCAACACTGAAAGCAGTGAAGCAAATTTATTGAGCAAAATATGATAGACATTAAGTAATAAGTGTTACCCTTGAAAATGTAATGAAGAAACTATTGTGTTAGGAGGATTTTATGGATAAACGTAAAATTGTAATTGTTGGTGCTTCACATGGTGGTCATGAATCAGCAATTGAGCTGTTGGATAAATATAATGATGTAGATGTAACTGTTTATGAAGCTGGCGACTTTATTTCATTTATGTCCTGTGGTATGCAATTATACTTAGAAAATAAAGTTACGGCTGAAGATGACGTCAGAAACTTTGCTCCTGAAGATGTTGAAAAGAAGGGCGGTCATGTTTATGCCAACCATGAAGTAACCGCGATTCATCCTGAACATAAGACAGTAACAGTTAAGGATTTAACCAATAATTCTGAAGAAGAAGTTCAATATGATAAGTTAATTCTTTCATCAGGTGTAACGCCAAAGGTTTTACCAGTACCTGGCAATGATCTTAAGAATATCTATTTAATGCGTGGACGTGATTGGGCTTCTAAGTTAATGAGTGCTGTTAACAATCCAGCAATTAAGAATGTTGCTATTGTTGGTGCTGGTTATATTGGTACTGAAGCTAGTGAAGTATTTGCTAAAGCTGGCAAGCATGTAACTTTAATGGACATGATTGATCGTCCATTAGGAACTTACTTGAACCCTGAATTGCTTGATGTTTTGGAACCTACCTTTAAGAAGAATATGGACTTGAAGATGGGCGTTAAAATTGAAGGCTTCAACGGTAATGAAAAAGTTGAAAGCGTCAAGACCGATCAAGGCGATATACCAGCTGACTTGGTTGTTGTTTCAGCAGGGGTAACTCCTAATACTGATTGGATAAAGGGCACAGTTGATTTAGATCAAAGAGGCTGGATTAAGACTGATCCATACTTGAGAACGAATGTTAAAGACGTTTACGCTATTGGAGATGCAATTTTGCCACTTTCTATTCCAGCAGGTAAGCCAATGCCAATTGCTTTAGCTACTACTGCTAGAAGAGAAGCACAATATGTGGTTGATCATATCTTTGAAGATAAGCCAGATCGCGCTTTCAAGGGTGTTATCGGTGCTTCAGCTCTTAGCGTCTTTGACTATCACTTCGCTACTGCGGGATTAAATAAGTTTTCAGCTGCTAAGAATAAGCTTGATTATCAAACTAGCTTCTATGAAGATCATATGCGTCCAGCTTATGTCCCAGAAGCAGATAATCCTAAGGTATATGTCAGCTTAACCTTTAATCCATATACTCACCAAATCTTAGGCGGTGCTGTCCTTTCTAAGTATGATATTACTGCTCAAGGCAATGTTTTAGCTTTGGCAATTAGTCATAAGATGCGCTTGGAAGACTTGGCTGAACAAGACTTCTTCTTCCAACCAGGATTTGACCGTCAATGGAGTTTGCTTAACCTAGCTGCTCAACATGCATTAGGTATGGCAAGATTCTAATTTAATCGTTAATAAAAATAAATTATAAAGATAAAAACTAGTCATGTTTTTAACGGCTCTTTGTCAAATGGTGTTGAAGGATAGTTTCTATCCTTTGGAGATCTCCTCGTGTGGGAGATCTTTTTTGTTTTTTTATTAGTTGCGGCGTTTAATCTGGTGTGTCGTCTGAATATCGTACTTGAAGGCATAACAAATAAGCCTACCATCGTGACGTTATTGTGGTAGATAATCTAGGCAATCAGCTGGTAGACGCGTGTGAACATATTGGCCTGATTGGAGAAGCCATAACAAGCACGTTTGAGCTCCTTGATCTTACGGTTGATGCCTTCTATCGGTCCGTTAGAGTAGGACGATTTGGCGGCATTAATTACTCCATTAAGATTCTTTCGTAGGGTATGCATGGCCGTATCTAGGGGCGTGCCGTTAGGCTGATAGTTAGTGATGATATTCTTGAGTTCATCAGCGTGACGCCCCATCAAAGCATCGTGGAGATCGATGTAGGTTTCATAAGCTGTTTTGAAGGCCGGAAACGTATCGGTTCCAATATCAATAGCGTTCTGTTCGGTCGAGTACTCATTCAGGCCGAAGAGGTAGCGGCTCTTTTGTGCGTCAGGGGTGGCCTTGTGGAATAGGCGCCATAGTGATTTCAGTACTTTATATTCCCGCGAATGCTTGTCGAGTTGCTTTAAACATTGAGTGCGAATGGTATCCATCGTCCGGCCCATTAATTGAATAATGTGGAACCGATCAATAATGAGTTCGGCGTTAGGGAATAGTTCGTGCACGAATGCCTGATAGGAGGCGTTCATGTCCATGATGACGCGTTGAACCGCGGCCCGTTCTGCGGTGCTGTACTGACTAAGAAAGAACTGTTTGATGGTTCTATTAAGGCGGTCGCTAAGTACTTTAACTGATTTGTGAGTGTCGGCGTCAATGCAAATAAACGACATGGAGCCGTGCGTGGAACGGAATTCATCAAAGCATAGATTAATCGGTAACCGGCGGCTCGCGTGTGGATGAATATTAGCCGTCAAAATACGCTGAACTGAGTTTGTCGAAATACCGGTGAGACTGGCGATAGTCTTAGCCGGGAGTGATTTACTGGCTAGCTTCAGCACATGAGTCGCTAGTCCGTGACCGATGGCGTGGTTGGTTGATACCACTGGAGTGGTGGCCGTACAAGTGCTATGGCAGTTACTACAACGCCAGCGTTGCTTGTTTAGCTCTAGAATTACGGGCCGGTCCATGGGTCCTGAAATGTGGACATGAGTGAGCTTGTGTCCGTTAGGGTGCAACGTATTGTATCCACAGCTGGGACAGCGCCTGAGTGTGTAGGTAAGCTCTGCCTGGATGACCAAATACTTTTTGTGACCCGAGCCCCGACCATTAAATTCCTCACGAGTACCGAACACCTGAATGTTTGTGTCTGTAATTCCCAGTAATTTAAGTGTATTATCTAGTTGAGACATCTATTCCTACCCCGCTTATCTTGAGTTTCGTCGCTTAAAGCATAGCACTAGGGAGGCTTAGATGCTTTTTTTGTTATCAAAAAGGGCCTAGTACTTTTGGAATGGAAATACTTTCCAACACCAAAAATTCTAGACCCCTAAATTTGCGATCTACCACGTATGTTTAAATCAAATTTATTTTAAATATACCTTGTACAGTGAAGTTTACTGATTGTGTGATTTATGATAAAAGATTAATCTTTTATCATAAATCACACAATCAGTAATACATAAGTTAAGCTCAATCTTATTTACGTTTGGCAAGGCCTTCACGAATAATTTTTTCTAAGACATCAACAATTTTTTCGTCATTCTCAAAAGCGATGCGTTTAACTTCTTTATATGTGCTCATGCGAAGTTGAACGGTTTTAGTTCTTTCTGTTTCGAATTGGTATGGACTTTTTAGATTTTTAAGTTGTTCAGATGCCTTTTTACTAACTTTGTTTAAAAAATCTTCTGCCATGATAAATTACTCCTCTAACTGTTGAATTCTAAGTATTTGTTCATTAAGAACCATTTGGTACATTTGGATTGCTCTTTTATCCCAATGGTCTTTATTCCGTATTCCTTCATTAGCAAACGTTTTAACCCGTTCTTGAGTTCTAATTGAGTTTGAAAAGACCCCTTCGCCAAAAAAGTCTTTTGCTTGTGCAGAAATTTCAGTATCAACTTTTGCACGTGGCTTCATTAAGTACAATATGGCACCAACTAACTGAAAACTTCCATTGTATTGTTCACGTAGTTCACCTAAATGCGTAGCTGTTTTTAAAGAACTTGTATATGACTGCTTTTGAGTTTGTAAGACAATTGAGATGAAATCTGAAGCCATGATTGCGTTATTAGTAAAGACATTTATTGTTGGTGGTACGTCAATAAAAATATAATCGTAATTTTGTTTTAACTTTGAAAGCATTTGTGGTAATAGAATATTACGTTTAACCCGACTAACTTTTTCTACAGCACCAATCCATAAAGACAATGTCCAATCTGTAGGAATCATATCAATTTGGTTTGTAACAGACACAATAGATTTAGACAAATTCCCTCCAAGAAGGCCCTCATATAATGAAAGTTCCGGCTTTAAATCGGCTTTATAAGTCTCCTTCATAATTTCAGTTGCATTTCCCTGGGGATCGAAATCTATAAGTAGTACTTTTTTCCCCTCTTGACCCAATAAATAGGTTTCCATTACAGTCAAGGTGGTCTTACCAACGCCACCTTTAAAGTTGAAGTTTAATAGTGTTTTCCCATTCATAGTAGCACCTACCTTTACATAAACATTTTACCATGATTTATGATTAATCACAAATTTTATATGATTTATGATTAATCATAAATCATATCCATAAAACTATTTACTTAACCTTTGCAGAATGATATGCTTTTTTCATAAACAAAAAATCCCAATCCACTCGGGATTGGGATTTTTGCAGTATTGACAAGTAGCTATCTTGCAACTACCTAGTCCAAGCAATTTTCACCGCCAAGTTAAAATTGCTTGAAAAAATTGTAATCTTGTTTACGTGCTAATTATACCGCAAGCAAACCTTAAGGGCAAGCAAAGGTAAACTAATTAAAACGAAGATAAGACCAATGGACTAAGTAGCTTGTAATAACTACTTAGTCCATTTTTAGTTCTTAAAAATTAAAAAAGTTGCCGACTGGGCAACTCACAAACAGACACATGCTGGTGAAACTACAAAGCCGATCACGACCAATGTTCGCTTTGTAATTCAGTTAGAGCATATCAGATTTGTATTTTAAAGCAAATCAAATGTTTTAGCAACTCTCTTTTGAGACAGCGTGTGTCAGTCAAGAAAGGGAGTTTTTATTATGACAAAATCAACAGATTTCAATTACTATGACGCCAATAGCGTATATGGATCCTTGTTTTTCCAGTTCCCTAAGGTATTAATGTATGGCGAGCAATACAAACATTTAAGTGATGCCGCTAAGCTAGCTTACATGGTACTAAAAGACCGGCTAGAGTATTCTTTACGCAATCACTGGATTGATGAGGAAGGGCACGTCTACTTTATTTTTACCAATCAAGAACTTAAAGATTTATTCGACTGCTCAAATGATAAGTTAGCAGCCGTGAAAAAAGACTTGGAACGTGCAGGACTACTTTATCAAAAAGCCATGCATTTCAATCCCAAAACTGGCAAAAACGAACCCAATCGACTTTACCTGGCCGAACTAGATATGCAGTCAACTGACGTCTATTTACGCGGTGAATATGCTCAAAAAGAGCCGCAAACCCTTGCTACGAGCGAAAATCCGAAAATTGGACGTTCGCGGGAGACCGTTGGAACCCTTGCTACGAGCGAAAATCCGAAAATCGGACATTCGCGAAAGTTCGTTGACAACACTCCGCAAACCCTTGCTACGAGCGAAAATCCGAAAATCGGACACGATCTAGATAAAGAACTTAAAGAAAGAGATACTAATAGATACAATATAGATACTCAAAAGTTGGACTTTTCCACAGCCCATTTTTCACCAGCAGAAATTCAAAAGCAAAACCAGGATTTGGTGAACCATGCTAATGACTTCTTAACTGATGAAGACAGTGGCTTACCGGTTTTCTTAGAACCCGAAGCTGTGCAACTACTTAGTTTTTGGTGCCGTACCCCGCAACAAATGCGGCGCTTCATTGGCATTATCTTAAATGCTAAGTACCGAGTTGAGAAAGATCACAAAGATATTGGTGTCATAATCCTACTTGGTGATGAGGAACTGAGACCTTTAATGACTAAAGCCTTAAGACGCTACTTTAACGCCCTAAGAAGCAATGAAAAGCATATCAAGAACGTGGAAAACTACTTGTACGGCACCATGCAAAACCTATTTGGCGTTTGGTGGAATAAACAAGCGGCTAGAGAATATGCGGCCAAACACCCCGAAGAACAGAACACTGACAATGAGCGTTCTTGGAATTAAACGCCATATAAGCTCATTTAAGCCGTTTTAAGTGTTACATGCATAATTATATTAAAATCGCTTTAAAATCGCTTAGAAGCAAAAATAGACACCTTGAGTGGCTGAATTGGCGCTTGGTGGAATAAACAAGCGGCTAGAGAATATGCGGCCAAACACCCTAACGATGAGCGTGCTTAAAACTAAAAAGCTATATAAGGCCATTTAAGCTGTTTTAAACAGATAGAGCATAATTATATTAAACGAGTTTTAAAATGCGCTTACGGGCACTTTAGGAACGTTGTATAAGTGCCATTGCGGAAAGGACAGCAAACTTAAATTCACAACTTTTAAAGAAGCAGGCTAATTGAGATGGTACTCAAAGATTAGTATAATGTGAGTAGTAATAAAGGTGGGCGAGAAAATCATGGCAGTTAAGGAAAAGAAACGCGTACAAGTCCAGATTGACAAAGAATTGGCAGATAATACCGAAGCCGTTTTAAGCCAGTTAGGTCTAAACCCAACTACCGCGATCAATATGTTTTATAAGCGGATCGTAGCTGACGCAGCATTACCGTTTAAACCAGCCCTGAGCGAAGCCGAAAGAGCTAATTTAAGCCTTTTAAAGGCTACTAAAGAGACACCAGTAACAGAGTTCAAAGACGCTAAAGAAGTCGCTGATTGGCTCAATGATCCAGATGAGGACTAATGGCTTATCAGATTAAATAAATTAATAACTGGGAAGTGTGATGAACATGAAAGATACAATCACAATTAATGACTTTTTTGAAATTGCCAAAGAAACTGATTTAAAAGATTTACTTGATAAGTCATTACATGAGCCAGATCCAGAAAAGCGCAAAGTATATGACGCTTTATATACCTACTTTTTAGATAAAAGGCAAGATGAGGTTATTAAGCGAAGGGACTTTGTCCGTTGATAGATAAACCCCAATATATAATTGTTGCTGGTATTAACGGAGCAGGAAAAAGTACGCTATACGATACATTTCCCATCTTGTTTGACAAAACAAAACGGATTAACGCTGATGAACTTTTAAGACAAATGGGTGGCGATTGGCATAAAGATAGTGACAACTTAAAAGCCATGAAAGAAGAAATCAAACAACTACACTATGCTTTAGATCACCAGCAAAGTATTCACGTAGAAACAACACTGGCAGGTAGAGGCAAAGCTCAACTCAATTTGATTGACAAAGCTCACAAAAATGGGTTTGAAGTGACTTTATTATATGTTGCTTTGCGAGATGAAAATTTAGCTATCCAAAGGGTCAACGAACGGGTACAAAAAGGTGGCCACGGTGTTCCAGTAGCAACGATCAAGAAACGTTATCAGCAATCCAAACATAATTTGCCATTAGTGGCCTTTAAATCTGATAAGGTCATGATCTATGATAATAGCGAAAAGTTTACCTCTGTTTATGCAAGAGAGAAGGGACAAGTTTTTAAGAACGATTTGAGGCATTTTCCTTGGATAAACCAAAATATTACTTATCCAGAAAAGGTGCAAAAGCAGTTACAAAATTTTGCAGATCAAAACCCAGAAGTAAAGCCTAAAAATGATCCAGAAAATAAAAACGATCGGCCTAGTTATTAGGTTGATCGTTTTTTAATTTATCCGGTTTATGGGCGTTAACATAGTCAGCAAATATTTTTAAAAGTTCTTCGGTTTGTTCGACCGAGAGGTTATCAGCTTGAAAGTATTTTTCGAGCAAAGCCCCTTTTTGAATTAATCGGCGAGAACGGGATTTGCGGGCTTGCCGATTTTCATAGTATTTAGATTGCCGTAATTTAAAATCTTCCCGCTCAATTTTTTGTTTTAAACGCGCTTGCTGCTCGACTAGTTTTTCATATTGATTAGACATGGAATTTCCCCATCTCGTATGGCTAATGATCTACGGGCTTTACCTTTAAAAATTCAGAAAATTGATTGGCTAAAAGCTTAATCTGATCGTTAGACAAATTAGCATAATCTAAATTGGCTTGACTGATGATTTGTTTACCTAGCCGTTGTTCAATCTTATTTTTTTCGTCCTTAATTTTTTGATTAAGGGCTTTTAATTTAGCTTCTTGTTTTTCTAAGTTACTTTGAGACATAACGATCCCTCCAATCATATTAGAAATAATCACCGAAACTATATCATATAGGAAACGTTAAGTCAAAGTATAAAATTTGAAATAGCGAAGCGGAAGGCATACACTAAATTAAAGTTAAGAGAATCAGAAGACCGAGTGAAACGAGGTCAATGCGCACTTACACACAACAACTAAAGTTGGTTGTGTTATTGTGCTAAACACTTGTATTAGAAGTCGCCGTTGGCGACAACAAAATCAAACCCATAAACCCAAAGAAAGGTGGTGACCGACATGGCAATTTTTCACATGAGCTTTAGTAATATTAGTGCTGGAAAAGGAAGAAGTGCAATTGCTGGAGCAAGTTATCGAAGTGGCGAAAAATTATTCGATCAAAAAGAAGGTCGAAGTTATTTTTATGCCCGATCGGTTATGCCAGAAAGCTTTATTTTGACACCAAAGAATGCGCCAGAATGGGCGAGTGATAGAGAGAAATTGTGGAACGAAGTAGAAAGAAAAGACCGTCGAGCAAACTCACGGTACGCTAAAGAGTTTAACGTGGCTCTACCAGTTGAATTAAGTGAAGATGAACAGAAGGAATTATTGAAAAAATATGTACAAGAAAATTTTGTTGATGAAGGTATGGTTGCCGATGTGGCAATTCATAGAGATCACCCAGATAATCCGCACGCTCATGTGATGTTAACTAACCGTCCATTTAACCCAGACGGAACGTGGGGATTGAAAAGTAAACGAGAAAACATATTAGACGAAAATGGGAACAAGACTTATACAGGAAATAGTCGTTTCCCAAGATCAAGAAAGGTGTGGTTAGTTGATTGGGATAAAAAAGAAAAAATCAATCAATGGCGGCACAATTGGGCGGTTAGTGTAAATCAAGTTTTAGAGCAAAAAAATATTCCCGATCGGATCAGCGAAAAATCATTTATCGAGGAGGGAATAGATGATACACCAACTCAACATGAGGGAATCAATAGTAAGCGGCATGAAAGAAAAGAATTTAACCAACAAGTTAAGAACTATCGCAAGGCCAAAGCCAGTTATAAAAACAACCAAGAAAAAGTAATCAATAGAGGTCATTTAGATAGCCTAAGTAAACACTTCTCGTTTAATGAAAAACGGATAGTTAAAGAGTTAAGCCATGAACTGAAAACTTATATCAGTTTGGAGAACTTAGATGATAAGCGGCGCATGCTATTTAATTGGAAAAACAGCACCTTAATTAAACACGCTGTTGGTGAAGATGTCACTAAGCAATTATTGACGATTAACCAACAAGAAAGTTCACTAAAAAAAGCAGATGAACTCTTAAATAAAGTAGTTGATCGCACGACTAAAAAACTTTATCCAGAGCTTTATTTTGAACAGACAATCGCGGCTGAACGACGGGAATTGATTAAAGAAACTAATAGTGAACAAACGATTTTCAAAGGCAGTGAATTAAACGAACGTTTAATGAATATCCGTGATGATTTATTGGTCCGACAATTATTGACCTTTACCAAGCGGCCATATACCAGCTGGCAGTTATTAATGCAACAAGAAAAGGAAGTCAAAATCGAGCTTAAATATACGCTGATGATTCATGATGATAGCTTAGAAAGTCTAGAACACGTTGATCAAGGTCTACTAGAAAAGTATTCACCAACCGAGCAGCAAAAGATTACTCGCGCAGTCAAAGATTTGCGAACAATCATGACTGTTAAGCAAGTTATTCAAACCCAATACCAGGAAGTTTTAAGAAGAGCCTTTCCTAACGGCAATTTTAATGAATTACCAATGATTAAACAGGAACAAGCCTATACAGCCGTGATGTACTATGATCCTGTTTTAAAGCCATGTCAGGCTGAAACAATTGAACAGTGGCAAGCAAATCCACCACAGGTGTTCAGTCCCCAAGAACATCAACAAGGACTAGCTTATTTATCGGGACAGCTTAGCTTAGATCAGTTAGAAAATCATCACTTACAACGGGTTTTAAAGCATGATGGCACTAAACAACTCTTTTTTGGCGAATGCAAAGCCGATCCGACGATTAAGAACAGTCAGATCGAGAAAATCCAAAAGCAGTTAAAAGGGCAACAAGCCAAGGATGACCAGTACAGAAAAGCAAATATGGGGCATTATCAACCGCTAAATTATAAGCCAGTTAGTCCAGACTATTACTTAAAGACGGCCTTTAGTGACGCGATTATGACTGTTCTATATGCCCGTGATGAAGATTACGAACGGCAAAAACAGGCGCAAGGTTTAAAGGAGACTGAGTGGGAAATGACGAAAAAGCAGCGGCAACATCAAACCCGGAACCGGCATGAAGATTGGGGCATGCACTTGTAATTCGACGGTACCCGTACTTCTTTGTGTATTTTAAATCTTGTTGTCGAATTTCATCAATTGCTTGAATAACTTGATCGTCATTGAATTTTCGACCTTCATGATTTCGAGTGTAGTAATACGTGCTACGCGGTATTTTAATTACTTTGAGAATCAATTTAATTGATACTTGGAATATTTGCCTCAACTCAGTCGCTATTTTCGAGATTTCCTTTGTGCTGATTTTTTCCGAGCTAAGGCTTCTAATTTTTTTAAGTATTCATTCTCAATCTTCAACATTTGATTCTCTTTTTGGAGTTGCTTTAAAGTATCTTTTGTTGTTGAGTTGTCCCTTTGGACAACTGGTTTAGCGTTCTCATTCTTGTGTTTTGCCATATTTTTCGAGTTGCCTCGCTTTCGCTCAAGCCCTTTAATTCCTAATGTCTCAAATCGCTTTTCCCATTGCCAAATTGTACTTGGCGAGGATAAATTAAAGTGTAAGGCGGTTACTGGAAGTGAGGCCTGGTTTTGTTTCCTCCAGTTTAATACATCAACTTTAAACTGACTAGTGTATTCTAAGTCCATGGCTTTTGGCTGAAGTCCTTTAATACCAAATCTTTCAAATCGCTGAATCCAAATTGAAACGGTAGCCTTGCTGCCAATCCCATACTTTCTCGCTAGTGAATAAGCTGCCTGACCACTTAAATACTCGGTGACAATCTTAACTTTAAAATCGAAATTAAATTTACTCATAAATGAAACCCCCAAAATTGGATTTTTCTGTCCAACCTTGGGGGTTCACTTTAGTCTCCAGAAGTAACCCCCAGCGATAAGTATGCTTTTATGTTGAGGGAAACCTCTGTTTCTGTGGTAAGGTGGGCGCGTTTGTTAGACGTATCAACGATTGGTTATTATGCTTGGCGGAGAGCTTTGCCAAAGCGAAACGCCAAAGAAAGGCAATATCGTCAACGAATCAAACACTTTTTTGATCAAGGACAGGGCACTTACGGGCCCAAACGCATCTGCGGTTTATTGCGTAAAAATGGTAATAAAGCTTCCTATCACCGAGTTGCCCGTCTGATGGCTGATGCCGGTCTGTATTCAACGCTACGTTGTCGTCATCCGAAGAGTTTGACCGATAGCCGCCTTGCTCGTCAAGGTGATTATCCCAATCTAGTGAAACACCAATCTTTTAAGCCGTTTGAAGCCTTATCAAGTGACATTACACAGACGACAACATCAGAAGGAAAAGCTTACATTTGCCAAATAAGGGATTTGACCAGCAACCTAGTGTTAGCTCATCAAATATCCAATCATATGGACACGGATTTAGTCTTAGCGACACTTAAACAAGCCCACCAAAGGTGGGCTTTGCCAGAAACGTGTATTTTTCATAGTGACCGTGGTAGCCAATACACGGCCAAAGCAGTGACAAAGTTGGTCAACTAATATCATTGGCAACGTAGCTTCTCAGCATTGGGAAAACCGGGTGATAACGCTTGGAGCGAAAGCTTCTTTGCCATCATGAAGAAAGAGCTCATTTATCAGATACAATTTAAAGATATCAATGATCTGAGAGCGCAAGTCTTCGCTTACATCGAGACCTTTTACAACCGCGTAAGGGTACAAGCACGCTTAGACTATCTTGCACCAGTAACATGGCTTTCCTTGTATGACCAAGCTTCACAAAAAGTCGCTTAGCAAACTGTCCGAAAAAGTGTTGACTTCCCATTTGCTTTTTATCACCTTTAGATCATAAACCTTTGTAAGATCAACCCAGGTGTCGTTGATTGGCTGGATATAAGTAATATCCGTTGGGACGGTGAATTAGATGTATTTAATTAACGAACTAAGTACTAATAATGTTGTCCGTGTTAAAGAGATTCATTAGCTATTTGGTGCGTTGGCCGATAGTGCTTCAGTGTCCTATTCATGGGGTTAGACCACTGACGTCACGAACATCACTATTGTTACGACAACTGTCCATATTCTTCTTGGGTTTTAGCGGGCTGATATGCGAACAGAAAAGATAGACGAATGAAGATTTCACAAAATCTTCATTCGTCTATTTTGTTTTCTGGTTGACTTTCATATTTTAAACCGAAGGTGGTTGCTCGACTGCCGCTGTTATCTCGAATGTATATTTCAACTTTAAAATCATTTGATTAAAGCCAATGTTCTTACAAGGAGCTACCTAGAAATCAATTACAATGGAAAAGTCTAGACTTCAGGAACGGCTTGCACCGTCACTGAAATATTACCTCTTGTAGCTCGAGAATAAGGGCAGACCTGGTGTGCTTCGTCTAACAATTCTTGCACTTTTGAAAGGGGGAGATTAGCAATGAAGCCTTCAATTTCTACTCCTAAAACAACATCTGGGACTGATTCCTTACTTTGATTATACAACGATACTCTAACCTTGATGATCGAATTACCGCGAATATTCTTAGCACGTTTGATATAATCTAAGGCGCTATTAAAGCAAGCACTATAGCCCGCAGCGAAAAGTTCTTCTGGATTGGTTCCTTCCGTTTTACTGCCCGGTTCTTCAATGTTTACGTTGAAAGAGTGGTTTGGGCTATGTGACTCACCAGAACGTCCTCCAGTGTTAATCATGGTTGTTGTATATTTGATGACCTCCTTGAAATAATCGCAGCTTTCGTTAAACGCAAGCCACTCGACTAACGACTCATACTTGAAGCCATCTTAATGGCAGTTTCGGCTGAACGTGCAGATATTTTATACAAGATGGCACCTTCTTGCCAAGTAATAGTTTGGTTTAATCCATTATCAGTGACATCAAAGTTGCCTGCCCCAACTTGGCTCGGAATGGGAAGCGAGTACTGGTTAAACAATGCTACCAGTTGTTTGCTCATAGCAACTGGATCTTGGCCCATGACAGGTGAGGCATGTACTGTTACCGACCAGCGACCCGCTTGCCATGTGAGATAAGCTTGTCCAGCTCCTCGATCAATAGTCCCCTGAACACCACTCCCAAGATCAATGACCGGTAACCCAGTCTCTTGTGCGTGGTGATTAACCGCGGTCACTGCAGCTGCTGTGGAGACATAGGCGGTTTTATTGAATGTTGCATAAGGCGTTTCGCTAGCTAAGGTGCTGGCATTAAATTCCTTGGCTGTAGCTCCAACACTATAATAAACCGTATATCCGTATGCATTACTGATATAGTGCATATTCAAGCGATTGTGATTTTCGTTCAACCCATCAACAGTTGGTTTTTTTGTAGTCCCAATTGCCATAGACAACTTCTGATTGAGCTCTTGAATTCGAGAATCTGTAGTATCTTCTTTTACTGATGAGGTCTTTGATGATATTGAACTAGCCACAGTAGATGAAGAACTAGAAGACATTTTCTCTTTTGCAGAATTAGATACCTTCGTAGTGGAACTAATGGATGTTGATGATGTTTTAGAGTTGTTACTGAGCTTCGAACAGCCTCCGAGTAACAGGCTTGCTGTCAACGTTGCAATAATAATCTTGGCCCTCATGTGACATTCCTTCTTTCAATTGTTGTGTCACGGCGTCTCTAGATTGGATTAACTGCCCACATGGTCCGAAATTATCACTTATGATCATTACAACATAAAACGAGTTCAGTTGTGCAAAATGCGTTTTTAAAAGAATCGACCATTAACACCATTTCATTTGAATGCTTGATGTATAGCCTTATAAAAGCCTTACAGATTAGTCAAAAAACGTTATAAATGTTTCTCTCACTAGAGACTAAGCTCTTTAAAAAGTCGCTGCCACTGATTAGTAACATCCGAAAGTGAGAAATCATGACTTCGTAGTAAGGCTTGATTAGCCCAATAGTGCCGAATGGATGGTGAATACATGAGGGTATCAAGCTTTAAGTTTAGGTCATGCACATGATGATCCTGTGTCAGAATGCCAAATTTTCCCCCATTTAAATATTCTTGGGCGCCAGTATTACTCATTGATATAACGGGTAATCCGAAACTCATTGCTTCACCAATCACTAGTGGTAGTCCCTCCCAACGAGACGTCATCATAAAAATTGAGGATGTTTGATAATGAACTGCCAACTGTTCATCCGTTAGCGATCCTGTCAGTTTCAACTTATTATTCACGTTCATTTGACTGATCAAATTTCTCAATTTGTTTTCGTCTGGACCTGAACCAGCTAAGCGAATCTCCCAATCATCCGGTATGTTCGCGGCAATCTTAACCAACAAGTCCAAACCTTTTTGTTGAATATCGATTCTAGAAAACATACTAATGACGTGGTTTGTTAATGAAGAGATAGTGCCTCTTTTGATGGTCAGTGGATTGTAAATCTTGATAGTTCGTGACTGTATTTTTGAAAAATGAATGACATCATGGCGCGTCAAAACGACCACACGATCAGCACTACGCAATCCGGCTATAAATTCAGATTGCATATTGCGATAATAGTTATCCATATAGGTTTCGTAGTTGTTATGCAGCCAGGCAATAATCCGCACCTGTGGCACTCGCGCTTTAATCTGCGACGAAAAGCTGGTTAATAATCCGGCTGTCAAAATCACAACATCATAGTCACCCTTAATAAGGACCTGAATCAGATCATTAATTTGTGACGAATATTTTGTTAATGGTTTGCTGCCGCGAAAGCTTTTGCCAGTGTTAACAGGATTTGAAGTCGTTATAAGCGGTGCATTCAACTCAAAGAAGGTTGGCGTAGTGGCCAAGGTAAAATACGCTACTTTATTTGTTTTAGCGAGTTCATTGCCTACAACAGTAGCGACCCTTTTAACGCCATCCATTAACAAGTTCTCAAAACAGATCAAAATCTTCATTAGCAACCACACTCCTTTGGAGACAGAGCAGTTTGTTCAGTTACGCTATTTCTGATACCTAAAAGGCTAAGAGACAGGACTACAAGAAGTGATGAAGACAATCAATAGTCGGTGCTACTACTCAACACGCTAAAAAGCGTATTGGCAGTTCATTAAACTTTCTAAATGAGTTTCTTCCTATTCTATATGCATGTTAATGCATGTTAACCAGAAATGCAACTAATCAGACGGATCTAGTGCAAATAAGCTGAGAGATGACCATTTAACCAGCTACTGACATTATGATGAAGGTTAGGTAGCTATCAATACTTTTAATCTGCTCACAAGGATAACTCGATGAGACTTAACTTTTGCATTTTTGGTGTATTGTGTGAACAACCTCTACATCGTGCAGCGTTGAAATTACGGTTTGAGTGCTATGAAAACTTGCGTATCAGACACGATGTCCTTTTGAAAGTGGGTTCCCTCAAAGTCATACATACACGTAATCCCTCGTTTCTTGTTACCAAGTATACTAAAATGAAATTAGCGAACAAAGCTTGCACCAGAATCAACACAATGACAAATTGAATTCTTTGTTGGCGAATAACCTTAAGTAGAAGTGAGGTGAATTTGGTTATGAGCAAGTATGATAAGTTGTGGAAATCCTTTTTGGATAGGCAAGAAACATCAATCGAATTGGGATTTAAAGGGTAGATTGTAAAATTAATCCGACGCTGTTCGGACAAAAAAGATCAGCTTCCCTTAAAATGGTGTTTACCACAAACCCATCTTTTAGGAGCTGATCTTTTGTCTAGTATAACCTATTCTGAACGAATTAAAATCGAAACCTTTTGTGAACTAGGGCTGTCCAATATCCAAATGGGCGTTCGGCTGAACCGATCACCGTCAACAATTTCTTATGAATTATCTCGATGTCAACCTTATCAGGCTGAATTAGCACAAACAGATGCCGAATACAAGCGATCACGACGTGGTCGGAAAACTAAGCTGAGCGATGAGTTAAAGCAAAAAATTCTCAACCATTTACGTCTAAGCTGGTCACCAGGAATGATTGCTCACGAATTTAAACTAGCTACTAAATCTATTTATAATTGGCTAAATCAGGGGAGAATTGGTTTCTCCTTGAATGATCTACCTGAACATGGCGTACGCCAACGGCGTAACGTTGACCAACGATCCAAATATAATCAATCTTTGGGGCGATCAATTGAACAGCGTCCCATGATGATTAATCAACGTAATCGCATCGGCGATTTTGAACTAGATACAGTCGTTGGTCCTCGTGGGCATAGTAAGGCAGTTTTATTAACTTTAATCGATCGAAAATCACGGCTCCTTTGGGCATACCGGTTAAAAGATCGGACGACAGCGACTGTTAATGAAGCCCTAACTAAGTTCCTAACCACTTTTAATGGTCCGGTGCACAGATTTACTGTGGACCGTGGCACTGAGTTTAGTGGGCTAGTATCATTTGAATCACAATATGGTATTAAGACCTATTACTGCCATGCTTATACTCCAGCTGAACGTGGTAGTAATGAACGCTTTAATCGGAATTTACGTTATTTTTATCCTAAAGGGACTCGTTTTGAGCACATTAGTGCTCAAGATTTAACGACGACGTTACTCCAAATTAACCAGCGACCGCTTAAAATACTCGACTGGCAAACACCGTATCAGGTTATGCTGACAAATTTGTCCAAAAATTCGGATTAAATTTGCAATCTACCGTATTTATAAGAGCCTGAAATAATTGAGTTCCAAGTATAAAATGATATAGTCACTGTATATAAGGAGGGGAATACATGTTATTTTCTATAGCTCTTAAATTAATAGTGGGTTTACTTGGTCTATTAGTAGTTGTTCGTTTTTTGGGGAAAAAGGCTATCTCAGAGTGCTCCTATGTCAATAAATGGCACATCTTTTTCTAAACACTCGTTCTAATTCTGTCGGAATTAAACCAACTGATGTAATTTGAGGTTCGGATTACCAAGTCCTCAAAATTGGAAAAAGTTGTTTGAAAGGCAAACTCTCTCTTCAACAATGAGTGAAAAGCTTCAATTGGCCCATTATCATAAGGATAACCTTGTTTTGAGTATGAGTGGCTAATCTGATGCCGTTCAAGTAAAGTTTCAACTTCGTTGCTGGTGTACTGTGAACCCATGTCAGAGTGAAAATATTGTGGCTTTTGATGACATCCAAGCGCCTGATTAATCGTTTCTACAACTAACGTCGCCTCCATCTGACGACCAATCTTGAAAGCAAGAACTTGATGAACCTTTGGTTCGTAAATAGAACTGAGATAAACCCAGGTTCCTGGACGTAATTCCAAATAAGTAATGTCAGCACGCCATATCCTTGCATTGGGCTGGTGCTTGATTAAATTGGGGCGTTGCGAATGATCCACATGAGTGCCAGGTTTTTTAAATCGCCAATTCATTAAAGAGTGAATCTCCATTTCCCTCATTAATCGTAAAATTCGTTTTGACCCAACACAGATGCCTGACTTGCGAAGCACCATCGTTATTCGTGGATAACCATAGGCACGATAATTATTTTCCCAAATCAATTTAATTTTTTCTTTGAGCTGATTATCAACACGTTCGTGTTGACTAGGTTGATATCTTTTCCAATGGTAATAGGTGCTGCGCGGTAATTTCAGTGCCGAAAGAATAATTGATAAGCGGTGTCGCAATAACTGATCTTCTATGAAGACAAGGCAATTAATTCGTCCTAATGCTTTCCCAGTAACACCGCCGCAGCTTTTAAAATTTCAAGTTCCTCCTTTAATCGCTGATTTTCCTTTTGAAGTTGTTTGAATTCTTTGGACGTTACTTCAGTACCGTCTTCTAGCTCAACTGATTTAGCGTCTTTAACCCAGTTATGAATTGCGGCTGGAGAAACACCGTATTCCTCGGAAAGCGAGCGAATAGATCTTTTCTCTTCACGATGCATCTTCACAATGCTGGCTTTAAAATCATCTTGATATCGTTTCATTGGAATGCTCCTATCTTGTTTTATTAATTATGGCACAACTGTTCAGAAATTTATGTACCAAATACTAGGATAGGAGCAGATTTTCAAAACAGACAAAAAACCGGTATTAGTTATTCACCAATACCAGAAAGTGTAGACCCAAAATAATCAGCACCGAACGTGTAGGCCCTTTTTGGATAACGCAAAAAGACACCTACTCAGTGTCCATGCTATGCTTGTTAGCGTCGAAACCAAAAGCAAGCGAGGTTATGAGTAAATGTCCCAATACGATCCTACACTGTCCGTCCTTGGAATACCAGACCATAATATCAAAGTAGCCTTTGTTCGTCATGAATATCGCGGCAAGGGGGTACGTCGCCGCCAGTATCATGTGATTGATGCCGAGCTGACTTACCGGTTAACCCGGTGCCCACTGTGTGGCTTTGAGGCCTTGCACCCTAACGGGTTTTACACGGCCCACGTGCGCGTCCTCAATGGGGTTGAAATGTCGACAGTCATTGACTTGTACAAGCAACGATGGCGCTGTCATAACTGTTACCACACAATCAATGCCAAGACGCCGCTCGTGCAACCCAACCACACGATCGCCGCTCACATGACAGAGCGAATCATGAAGTTAGCGCATGAACGGTTGCCAGTCAAAACCATCGCCCGTATTATCGGAATCTCAGCCTCCTCGGTTCAACGGATCATTGACCAAAATCTCAAACTCCGACCGGCTCGCCGGCTACCCACGCGACTCTGCTTTGATGAGTTCCGTTCCACTCATGGCATGATGTCGTTTATCTGTCTTGATGCCGATTATCGGAATCGTTGTTGCTTATCTAGCAGTTGCGCTAACTGACCACGAAATTCATCGCTATGATGTTGGATGTTCGTCAAGTCGTGACTCATTTGAACGGTGTAGTCAGCGACTTCGCCGTGTTCGCCTTGATCGAGTCCGAGTTCTTCCTCTTGTTCGTCAACGCGCATTCTGATGACTCGTTTCAATAGTACGATAATGACGATGCAAACGATGGTAGTAAAGCCGATGGTAAAAATCGTTGCTAATAGCTGTAATCCGAATAATTTAAAGCCGCCACCATAGAAAAGACCGTTTAGAGAAATTGAGTTATTAACGGCTTTGCTAGCGAATAGCCCAGTCATGATACTGCCGACCATGCCGGAAACACCGTGGCATCCAAAGGCATCGAGTGCATCATCGATACCTAAGCGTGGTTTGATGAACGTAATGAAGCCGTAACTAGTTAATGTGGCGATAAGGCCAATCCAAAAGGCACCAGAAATGGTGACGTAGCCACAAGCAGGTGTAATCGCAACGAGACCACAAAGGGTGCCGGTGCAGACACCGACTAGGGTTGGTTTGCCCTTGGTTAGCATATCAACGACCATCCACGTCATCATGGAAGTGGCGGTGGCAACGGTCGTGGTTAAGAAGGCTTGGATGGCGATGTCGTTCATGGCAAGCGCCGAACCGGCATTGAAACCGTACCAGCCGATCCATAAAATAGCGGTCCCCAGCAATACCCATAAGATGTTATAGTGCTGGGTCATATCCTTGCCATACTTGTAGCGGGCACCTAAGAATGCTGATAAGACTAAAGCGGTGATACCGGCATTGATGTGAACGACGGTACCACCAGCGAAATCGATGACGCCAAGTTTAGCTAATAAACCGTTATCCCAAACCATATGAACCATTGGATAGTAGATGAGGAGTGACCAGAAGATGATGAAGGTTAATAAGAATTTAAAACGGATACGGCCGACCACTGCGCCAACAAATAGTGCTGGCGTGATAATGGCAAACATCATTTGAAAGATGAGATATAAACCGTTGGGAATCTTTGTCGCGGTAAGCGTGGTCAAGTCCACACCATGTAACCAAGTGGCTTTGAGATTACCGACAAAGCCACCTAAATCACCGGAAAAAGATAGTGAATAACCGAATGCGAGCCATAACAAGATTGCTAAGCCACAAATCATGAAGACGGATAACATGGTGTTAACGACATTCCGTTCGGAAACTAAGCCACCGTAGAAAAATGCTAATCCGGGCGTCATAAATAATACCAATATACTAGATAACACTAAAAACGTTGAATTTGCAGCGTTCATACTCCCAACCCCTATCCATACCATTTGATGTTATAAATTATAACATTGATTATTGAGTGACACACTCTTTTTTTGTGTTTAGGTTAAATATTAAACTTACAAACGGGCTTTAGTGTCATTATGGAACTGTTGATGTCAGGTTTTGTGACGCAAAACTATTGAAAACTTGAGTGGACTCCTTGTAAATTCTTAGCAAAAGCCGGTCAAGGTTGCTTATTGGCAGAAATGTAGGAAGTGACTTCCAAGAGTGGTCGCGATTAGTTCGGTAATGAAAATAATTAGGCAATGGGGGGCAAGTGATTAATTATCTTAAACTAATTAGGGAAATTGGTAACTATAGTGCGTGCTATTGCTTAAGAAAATGATGATATGAAAGGTGAGGCACTTTCAGCAATTGACCATTACTAACTAGAGCAGTAAGGTTATCACCACATAAATTAAAAGACGATGAGATTATTACATAACGTCTTAATAATTAAAACGGGGGTTCAGCTTATGCGAAAATATGCGATTATTGGGGTCGGCCACGTTGGGGCGACCATTGCTTATACATTAGTTTGTAAAGGAATTGCGGATGAATTAGTCTTGATTGATACTAATGCGGCTAAAGCTCGCGCAGAGCAATTAGATTTACAAGACGCTCAAGCCCGTTTAGATAGTCGAACGATTATTAAAATCAATGACTATCATGAATTAGACGACACGGATATTTTATTTGTTACTAGCGGCAACATTCACGCGTTAGACCATGCTTCCGGTAACCGATGGGCTGAATTTGAATATACGAAGCAAATCGTTCAAGATATCGCTCCGAAAGTTAAAGCAACCAAATTTAATGGCGTGGTCATCGATACAATGAATCCGTGAGACGCAATTACTCACTATTTCCAACGTGCAACGGGATTAACACGCCAACAGGTCTTTGGGACTGGGACTTTCTTGGATACGGCGCGTATGCAAAAGGTTGTCGCAGAAGCCTTCGACTGTGATCCAAAAAACATTAGCGGGTATGTTTACGGTGAACACGGCGAATCACAATTCAGCGCGTGGTCAACGGTTCAGGTTAACGGTATTCCAATTACATCCTTGGTTGATAAGTATCATTTGGACTTAGATGCACTTGAGGCAGCTGCACGCCATGGTGGCTGGGCGGTTCATTCTGGTAAGGGTTATACCAGTTTTGCCATTGCCACTTGCGCGGTTAAATTAAGTGAAGCGGTCTTTACAAATGCTCGCTTAGCATGCCCGGTCTCTGCGTATAGTGAGACCTTTTGGACGTATGTTGGTCAGCCAGCAATCATTGGCAAAGATGGAGTCGAGAGTGTGACGACGCTTGCTCTGACTGCTGATGAACAAGCTAAGTTCCGTAATTCAGCGGACACGATTATCGAGAAATTCCACGCCTTTGATGACGTCTTAAGGTAGATTGCAAATTTAATCCGAATTTTTGGACAAATTTGTCAGCATAACCTGATACGGTGTTTGCCAGTCGAGTATTTTAAGCGGTCGCTGGTTAATTTGGAGTAACGTCGTCGTTAAATCTTGAGCACTAATGTGCTCAAAACGAGTCCCTTTAGGATAAAAATAACGTAAATTCCGATTAAAGCGTTCATTACTACCACGTTCAGCTGGCGTATAAGCATGGCAGTAATAGGTCTTAATACCATATTGTGCTTCAAGTGATACTAGCCCACTAAACTCAGTGCCACGGTCCACAGTAAAGCTGTGCACCGGACCATTAAAAGTGGTTAGGAACTTAGTTAGGGCTTCATTAACAGTCGCTGTCGTCCGATCTTTTAACCGGTATGCCCAAAGGAACCGTGATTTTCGATCGATTAAAGTTAATAAAACTGCCTTACTATGCCCACGAGGACCAACCACTGTATCTAGTTCAAAATCGCCGATGCGATTACGTTGATTAATCATCATGGGACGCTGTTCAATTGATCGCCCCAAAGATTGATTATATTTGGATCGTTGGTCAACGTTACGCCGTTGGCGTACGCCATGTTCAGGTAGATCATTCAAGGAGAAACCAATTCTCCCCTGATTTAGCCAATTATAAATAGATTTAGTAGCTAGTTTAAATTTGTGAGCAATCATTCCTGGTGACCAGCTTAGACGTAAATGGTTGAGAATTTTTTGCTTTAACTCATCGCTCAGCTTAGTTTTCCGACTACATCGTGATCGCTTGTATTCGGCATCTGTTTGGGCTAATTCAGCCTGATAAGGTTGACATCGAGCTAATTCATAAGAAATTGTGGCAGGTGATCGGTTCAGCCGAACGCCCATTTGGATATTGGACAGCCCTAGTTCACAAAAGGTTTCGATTTTAATTCGTTCGGAATAGGTTATACTAGACAAAAGATCAGCTCCTAAAAGATGGGTTTGTGGTAAACACCATTTTAAAGGAAGCTGATCTTTTTTGTCCGAACAGCGTTCGGATTAATTTTACAATCTACCATTTCTCAATAGCTTTTAAATATTCTAAGATTTTGATATGCAAAATACTTAGTTTGCCGGCAAGCAATGAGTTTATTAAAGTAGTTGCCAATGCCGGATATAACGGGATGGTACCTGTCGGAAATACATTTACATTAAGTGGCAATTTGAAGGCAATACCATCCCGTCAGTCGAATGGAAAGCTTAATTAATAGATAAAAATATTTCTATAAAAAGGTCCGTTAGAAAATTATTGATTTCTAACGAATCTTTTTTGTATTTATGGATTTTTTAAATTTGCAACCCATTGCTACTCAACGTATTGTTGATTACAATTACACCGCCTTTATCATAGCGATGGCGTGTTTGCGAATATTCGAAAGGTCGGCCGTCCGATAAATGAACAGTTTGAGAAACTTGGAGAATTGGTTCGTTGTGTGTGCATTTTAGATAGTCCTGATCATTCTTTCTGGAAACATCTGCTGTAATTTTTCGAATGGAGCTACCGATTTTTAAGCCCAAAGTTGATTCGATAAATGTGTAAATTGAACCACTAGCAATTTTTTCGGTTAGGTTTTGGATAACGGATAACGGCATGATTGAATGATCTAATTCATAGGGTTCGTTGTCAATATTTCGTAACCGAAGAATATCGTAAACAGGGGTGGAATCAGAAATTGATAACCGCTTTTGTTCATGGACAGACGGCAATCGTATTTCAAATTTAAGCACCTTTGTGGTTACTTTTCCACGACCCTCAAATAATTTGGTGGTTCCTTCATATTGACTAGATAGAATATCAAGCGTTGAGCGTGAATTGGGAGCAACGGTTGTGCCGCTTCCTTGCCGACGCAAAATTAAATTGGTATTTGATAATTCATCAAGTGCCTTTTGAATGGTGACACGTGAGGTATGAAATTCATCAGCCAATTCTTTTTGACTGGGAAGATGTTGACCCGCTACGTAATCACCCTTTTTTATGCGTTCTTTTAGCGTATTTGCAATTTGATTATATTGACTGATAAGGCACACCCTCTTCCTAATGATAATTTTAGCATATTAATTTATTTATCCAAATGAATTATTTGAGTTATCAATATAAATATTTGACTTTACAAATTTAAAATATGAGTTAAAATGATAATCATAAAGGAGGCAGGCAATGAAAAATTCAAAGTTTTTGTGGGGAAATTCGGTTTCGAGTATGCAAACCGAAGGAGCCTGGGATAAAGATGGCAAAGGGCTATCCGTGTATGATGTGAAAGAAGCCACAGCAACTTCTTCTGATTGGAAAGTTGCTATTGATGAATATCATCGCTATGAAGAAGATTTTGATTTAATGAAAAATGCTGGCATGAATTGTTACCGCTTCCAGATTTCATGGTCGCGAGTAATTCCAACTGGTGACGGTGAGGTGAATCAAGCCGGACTTGATTATTATATTCAGTTCGTGGAGGCACTTTTAAAACGGAATTTGGTACCGGTAGTATGTTTATATCATTTTGACATGCCCTTGGCGCTTGCCAAAAAAGAAAATGGGTTTGTTAGCGATTATGTGCGCGATGCGTTTGTCAGATTTTCTAAAATAGTTATTAAAGCGCTGGCAAGTAAGGTACAGTACTGGATTCCTTTTAATGAACAGAATTGCACGATGTTTGAAGAAGGTTTTCAAAATAGTGGCTATTTAAAGGGACAAAAAAGTGTGGGAGATCAATACAAAATCGCAACTAATAGTCTAATTGCTTATGCTGAAATTGCAGACTATGTACATACTTTTGATGGGTTACAGGTAGGCGGCATGGTTGCTTATCAAGAAATGTATCCCAACACACCCAAACCACAAGATGTAATGGTTACACGTAAAGCCAATGAGTTTATTAACGAAGATTTTCTTTCCTTTTTCGCGACTGGCAAACGATCTGGTGAAGTGATCCAATTTATGAAAACCAATGGGTTAACAGACCTGGTCAATCAACTCGAAGATAAGGTACATCAATTAAATAATGTTAAAAGTGATTTCTTAGCATTTAGTTATTACTATAGCTTAGTAATTGATGCCACAAAGATCGCACCCAATGTGGCGCCCAATTATTATATGAGTCAAGGAAAAGTCTTGAATCCCAATTTGGCAACATCAGAATATGGCTGGCAGATTGACGCCCAAGGTTTTCGTAATTGTATTGCCAAAATGGCTGATCGTTATCGACTTCCAATTTTTCCGGTAGAAAATGGGATTGGTGCGCAAGAGGTCTGGGATGGTGAACATGAAATTCAAGATGATTATCGTATTCAATATCATCAAGAACATATCAAGGCTATGAAAGATGCCATGCAAATCGATGGTGCTGATGTGATTGGTTATCTTGGTTGGGGATTGATTGATATTCCAAGTTCGACTGGGAATATGGAGAAACGCTACGGACTAGTATATGTCAATCGGGGCAATCATGATCTTCGTGATTTAAGCCGAACACCTAAAAAAAGTTATTACTGGTTTAAGAAAATGATTGCAGAAGAAAAAGAATTAAGGTGAGGTGCAAATATGAAAAATAATGGGATTGGTAAGAAATTTATCGATAATTTTACCAAGGTATCTATAAAAATTGGCAATCAAATTCATTTGCGTTCTTTACGAGATGCATTTGCGATGATTATGCCGTTATTTATTTTAGCTGGAATAGGGGTTCTTATTAATAATGTGATTTTTACATTGTTTTTTAAAGGAACAACATTAGCTAATTTTCAAACATTTGGTAATTTGCTGGTTAATGGCACGCTAAACATTGCGGGATTGTTGATTGCCCCGGTAGTTGGGTATTGTTTAGCGAAAAATCGTGGTTTCAATAACGTTTTAGGGTCAGCAATTATTTCACTAGCAGGGTTGGTTGTCATGATGCCGGTTACACTGCAAGCCGTTCCGACTGGAAAAACAGCGTCAGTTAATATTACGGGATTTTTATCATTTTCAAATGTTGGTGTTACGGGTATGTTTGCCGGAATTATTATTGGTTTAGTGGCAACGGAATTATTCATCAGGTTATCCCGTGTAAAAAAATTCCGGATTAACCTTGGTGAGAATGTGCCACCAGCTGTTAGCGATTCATTCATGACGTTAATTCCAACAATTGTGGTTTTAAGTTTACTAGCTATTATTGCAGCATTATTAACTGTGTTGGCACATACAGACATGATTAAGTTGATTACCATGGTTATTCAAGAACCGTTACGACGTGTAAACACCAGTTTACCAGGCTTCTTGTTGATCTATAGTGTTGGTAACCTATTGTTTGGTTTTGGTATTCATCAAGCTGTCATTAATGGAACATTGCTTGATCCAGTCCTTTTGATTAATACCAATAAGAATATGCAGGCATTCGCTGCCGGTCATCACGTGCCTTACATTATTACAAGTGTTTTTCGTGATACATTTGGAATGTTTGGCGGAACGGGAAGTACGATTTGTTTACTAATTGCGACAATCATTTTTTCAAGAATGAAATCAAGTCGTCAAATTACCGGATTATCGTTTGTCCCAGGACTATTCAATATTAATGAACCGGTTATTTATGGTTATCCCATTGTGTTTAATTTGCCACTGTTAATTCCATTTGTTCTAACACCGATAATTGCCTTATTGTTTGCTTATTTCTGTACAGCAGTTGGTTTTATGAACCGAACTGTGGTGATGGTTCCTTGGACAACGCCACCTTTGATTAACGGATTTTTGGCAACTGGTGGTGATTGGCGTGCCGTCGTGGTTCAATTAATTTCCATTCTTTTCGGGATTTTCTTCTATTTACCATTTATGAAGATTTCTGAAGGGGTCATGATGCGTCAGGCAGAAGAAGAGAATTAGTTAAAGTTAGTAGCGTGAGATAAAAAATAATTAAGAGAATTGAGCAAGACCACGTCATCACGATATGGTCTTTTTTTATGGCTTTTGAAAATGTAGACTACCATCTTAGTGATTTAACATGCTTTTGTTTGGTCAATCCAAGTTCATTAAAAACGGGTGGATGTAAGCTGATTCCTGAGACAACTTTTAAGAGAGGGTATAATGAATAAATCGTCTCTCAAAAGGAAGGAATTTTTACATGCCAACTCGTTACGACAAAGAATTCAAACAAAACATTATCAAACTATATAAGCAAGGCGAATCAGTTGCCCAACTGGCCAGAGAATATGGCATTGGCTATTCAACAGTTCATAAGTGGATCCAGGGCCAGGCCAAAACTCAATCCGGTAAATCGCCAGACGAAATCAAAGCGATGGAAAAGCGACTGGCTTCGCTGTCTGAGGAGAACGAAATCCTAAAAAAAGCCCTGGGCTTCCTTGCGCAGAAGTAACCAACATCTTTGATTACATTCACCAAGAAAGCCATCACCACCAGGTAACCAAGATGTGCCGAATCCTCGGTGTTTCCAGAGCTCAGTATTATCGTTATCGATCCCCCAAACCTTCAAAACGCCGGGCCGAAGATGTGGACTTGAAACAACAGATTCTGCGGATCTTTGCGGAATTTAAGCAGCGATATGGTGTTATGAAGATCCACCATGAATTGAATCTGGAACTTCAACCACTGCAGCTTCGGTGCAGTCCACGACGGATTTCCCGGCTCATGAAGGAACTGGATATCCACTCCGTTACCGTCAATAAGTGGAAAGCGGCTTCGGCTTCCAAAACCAAGGTTGAACAGCGTCCCAACTTGCTTAAGCAGGATTTCTCGACCACTGGTTTAAATCAAAAATGGACCGCTGATATGACCTATATTCAAACGAAGCGTAATGGCTGGTGTTACTTATCAACCATCATGGACCTGCACTCACGACGGATTATCGGCTATTCGTTCTCAAAAAAGATGGATACTGATTTAGTCTTAAAGACCCTTGAAAGCGCGGTTAAAAATCGAACCATTACTGGGGACCTGATTATCCATACGGATTTAGGATCACAGTATACCAGCGATGATTACAATCAACGTTTAACTGAACTACATATCCGCCACTCATACAGCCGTAAGGGTTGTCCGTATGATAATGCGCCAATGGAATCCTTTCACGCTTCCCTCAAAAAGGAATGTGTTTATCCAGTGCCGGTCTTTGAAGATTATGAAACTGCCGCTGCCGTCCTTTTTGAATATGTGCATGCTTTCTACAATAGGAAGAGAATTCATAGTTCACTGGGCTACCAGACCCCCTTACAAGTTGAAATTGCAACACTTACGAGCCAAATGGCCGCCTGATTTAATGCTTTCCAGGGTTCAAATAAGTTATTAATCACGATTAATGATTTATTTGAGCTGTGGAGGGTAAACGCGGTTCTGAATGTCTCTTAAAATCTGTCTCAAATATTGACTTCAATCCAATGGCCTGTATGAAAGTGAAGAGCCAGATTTCACAGAACAATTAAATTCCTATAGTAAAGACTTAGCAAAGGAGATTATTCTTGATTTAATTGGAGCAACGGGTATTGATATACAAGAATTTGATAAATTAGCTATGAAGCTTTAGTTGTACTAATTGCAAATGGGACTACGGAAACTTTTAATAGATTTATCGAAAAGTTCAGCTAATCACTGTTTTTTTTGCATATGGTCAGGAGGTGGCGATATCATGATTAATTCATAGTAAATACGGGTATGAGTTTCCGGAGTGGGCACAGGCGGGTGCTCGGCTCGATAAGATGGTGTAAGGATAATAGACGTCGTGCTAAATAGCGTGGCGTTTTTATTTTGCCCAAAATTTGGAGGTGGCCGGCATGGGCCAGATGGTAAATAGCAGATTGGGCCTTGTCAGTCGCACAGAGACACGTTGCTTGGGTGACTTAGAACATCAGCTTAAAGATGGACGGTGGTAACGTAAAAAGCCGCAGCGACCACATAAGCCGCGTATTACAGTGTGGAGAAAAAACAAGGTAACAAGCGTGAAAAAATAAAAGAAGACCAGATTTTGGTCTTCTTAAAAATGATAATTTATTTGGGCTCTATACTTTTTCCTGTTGATGAACTACCAATGTGGTAATCTATTAACAGGATTTTTTTGAAAAAAAAAGAGGCCCACAGGTCCCCACACACAAAAAAATCCACCCACTACAGCATCATCAAAGGATGTGAGAAACCATGAACCCTATAGATAATAATATAAAATTTTCACTCAGTATTAAAGACCCAAATGTTATTTTTTTCAGTTATAAGCATCAATTCATAAAATCAAAACCTGCTAAAGTCTATGTTGCCAATGTAAAAGCCACTTATACAAGGTGTCCTCAATGTGGTTTTGAAAACTTTAGTCATAACGGACACTATGTGTCACGCGTTTCATATCCGTCGGCCAACGCTAGTGAGCCCGTCTATCTTGAACTTCATAAAGAACGATTAATCTGTAAAAATTGTGGAAACTCGGTAATGGCAACAACAGACCTCGTCAATAAGTATTGTAATATTTCCAAAGCTACCAGACAAAAAATATTCATGCATCTTCAGGATGATCGTACTCAGACTAGTATTGCTTTAGACAATAGTGTTTCTCCCAGTACCGTTTGTCGCTATTTAGACAACTATGATGATCTATTTCGGAGAAATTATCATTCTTTACCTGAGCACTTATCTATGGATGAATTTCGTGGTGTTGGCGGCGATTTCCACTTTCTTTGTATTAACGGTGATGGTGATCATGAAATTCAACAGATCCTACCGGATCGCTTTAAACAAACTATTATTGATTACTTTAATAAGTTTGACAGCACCGCTAGAAAGCAAGTAAAGACAGTTTCTCTGGACCTTAATAGTTACTATCAAGATATCGCCAGATTGGTATTTCCAAATGCCAAAATAATTGTCGATCGTTTTCATATTGTTGCGATGATGACTAGATCTTTTAACCAAAGTCGCGTTCAAATTATGAAAGAATACAAGAAACAATCCAAGGAATATCGGATGCTTAAATTCTCCTGGAAACTTTATTTAAAACACTTCGATGAGCTTGAGATTAAAAAAACATTTTTCGATCGACACCTTAGGAAACAAGTAACTCAACTCGAAAGAGTTCAGTTAGGTCTAGATGTTGATGAAAGACTGTTAAATACTTATAACGCCATGCAAGGCATTATGATATGTCTTAAAAATCACGACAAAGATGGTCTTGTTCAATATTTATATAACAACGATAAGCTTAGCTCGCAAATGAAAGATGTTTTAACCACATTTAAAAAGAATCTTGAAATAGTCCTCAATGCCAGTGAATCAAAGTATTCTAATGGTCCAATTGAAGGGATCAATAGAATGATTAAGCAAATTCAAAGAACTGCCTTCGGTTTCCGAAATTATCACCACTTAGTTTCAAGAGTTAAATTACAACAAATGAGAACCAAACCAAACAAAAAGACACTGTTAGAAGTTGCATAACTTCTAACAGTGTCCCAAATTCATCTATCAACAGGATTTGACAAAGAGCCTTTATTTATCGTCTTTATCTAACTTTTCCTTTACGTTATCAACCGTATCTTTAACAGCATCTTTGGCATCTGACAGTTTATCTTTAGCCTTACCTAGAATACCTTGACCCTTACCTTCAGCTTCGCGGGCCTTGTCGTTCGTAACCTTGCCTTCAACTTCTTTAGCTTTTCCACTTACCTTATCTTTGGTGCTATCAATTTTGTCATCTAGACTCATAATATAACCTCCCATAATGTATTTGTTACAACAGTATTATTCCACATTTTAATTTGCTTGTCTAATAAGGAGATCCTACAAGAGATAGTGTGAATGACACTTATAAGGTAGATTGCAAATTTAAATATTGATTAACTGATCTTCAATTGCTCAATCATTTACGTTCTAAGAAGCCTAATACAGATAAATTTGGCTAATTATCCATGTAATTTTTGTTGCAATGTATCACCAATGCCATCTACTTTCTTAGCAGCCAAGACGGTGCCACCGATGAGGACACCACCTACAATGAGCGTAGAAGCAATCATAAACTTAAATACACTTTTCAAGACGTCCATAAAATTCCCCCTTACTTTTTACTGGTTCGACCAACAACTAATGAAACAATCAGAACTAAAATAATTGCCCCGATGATCGATGGTATCAATGCCATGCCAGCTAACGAAGGGCCCCAAGTGCCAAGGAGCCCTTGGCCAATCCACGCACCGATTAAACCAGCTACGATGTTTGCAATCCAGCCCATAGCAGCACCACGGTTAGTGATTGCGCCAGCAATGGCACCAATGATTGCCCCGACGATTAATGACCAAATAAGTCCCATATTTACTCACTCCCTTACTTTTTACTGGTTCGACCAACAACTAATGAAACAATCAGAACTAAAATAATTGCCCCGATGATCGATGGTATCAATGCCATGCCAGCTAACGAAGGGCCCCAAGTGCCAAGGAGCCCTTGGCCAATCCACGCACCGATTAAACCAGCTACGATGTTTGCAATCCAGCCCATAGCAGCACCACGGTTAGTGATTGCGCCAGCAATGGCACCAATGATTGCCCCGACGATTAATGACCATATAAGTCCCATATTTACTCACTCCCTTAGTTAACACGACTAGATTTATTGTCAGACGTTACTTTATCAACGCTGTCACCTAATGTTTCCTTCGATTTCTTTGCGCCCTTACTGACGGCTTCCTTCGTTTTGTCTGTGGCATCGCTCACGCGATCTTGCAGAGAAGTCGAATCTTTTTCATATTGCTCCTTTGTCTTGACATCAACAACATTCACATTTACCTCAATTACTTCTAATTCGGTCATATTCTTTACTTCCCGAACGATAACATTTTTGATCTTGTCATACAGTTTAGAAATATCAATGCCGTATTCAGCAACAATGTCGAGATCCACTGCAACCTGCTTTTTTCCAACCTCTACATCAATTCCTGATGTGACATCTGAAGTATTAACTAGTTTTTCAGCAACATTTGCGAAAAAGCCGCCATCTACGGTTAATAAGCCATCTACTTCAGAAAGTGCGATACCAATGATCTTTTGAATAACCTTATCATCAAATGTTAAATTGCCTTTAACACCAGACTTTTCGTTAGTTGTTGTTTTCTCACTTGGCGTTCCATTCTGCATAATTTTTCCTCCTTATAATTCAAACAGTTATTTAAAAACATTTGTTAAGATACCAGTTTTTTGAATATAATAACCCGCGGTAATCCCGATTGCCATAAAAATCAAAACAAAAAGCGTCTTGAAAAATCCAAAAGTGATGATAAGGACCGCTAAGAGCAACCCCATAATTCCACCAATTAGTGGCCAAAAATAGGCTTTAATGAGTTCGGTCACGTTATCACCTCCTAGACAACTCGAGATTGTTGCACATTAGCGTCCAACTCATTAAAATCAACGAGTCTGATTTTAATTTTTTTCTGTTCAGAAATTCCAAGACAAATACGCAAATCTTTTTTTAATTGATTAAGAAAATTTGCAGTCTGTTGCTTGGCATTGACTGAATTTAGTAGATCACCCGATATTTTAAGTGTGATCCCTTTTCGTGATAACTTAGATGATACCTTGGGGTTGCCAATAAAGGGTTCATGTTGAAGTGCTGAAAGCGCAAAATGTTCAATAGCTTTCTTACTGACGGTCACTTGACCATCAGACTTTTGATGAAGATATAATGATTGTGACCGTGGCCAAAAAAGTGTGATAAGCAAAAAAATAATTAACAGTACCGCCAGAATTACTCCACTCCAAAAGAGGTATATCGGTTCGTACTGCTCCAACCAACCAAGCTTTAATGACATGGGTGTACTAGTACCAATGGCCGTTGACCAATTTTTAAAGACAAGAACTATGGATAAAGGAAATGCAAGGATAATAACAACTACTATTAATGCCTTAAATATAAATCGCAAATCATCACCACCTTTACCATAATTATATCAGGACAGTTGTGATGATGGAATTATATGCTCTTATAAGGAACCAATTAAGATTTTTGTTTGACTAAACCAATCTAGCCATTAGGGTATACCCAAACAAGCGGTAAGATATTAACTTGGACTACGACTGTCTCGAATTCTAATCAAGCAATGGCAATGATTGTCAGTGCATCAACTGGTGGTGCTAAGAATTTACAGCAATTTGAAATAATGAGTTTTGATTTTAAGCAAGCAGCGACAGTTAATGTTAAGTATGTTGATACAAAAGGTAATCAAATTGCTCAAGGTGAGGTTACTTATCCAAATGGCGCTAATGTTAATGGTACTTATACTACAGGACAATTAGAAATTCCCAATTATAAGTTTGTAAGAATGGATGATGGTACTGCCACTGGAGCAAAAAGTTTGCCAGCGACGGGTACTCTAACAAAAGCTGGAGATAATGGGACGGTTATTTATGTCTATGCACCAGCGTACACACAAACAAGCAAAACAATTAGTGAAACCATTAAGTATATTGACCAAGATGGTAAAGAAGTAGCAATAGGATATACGGCAGATCCAATTACATTTGTGACAGTAACTAATCCAGTTGATAACACAACAACAACGTATTACTCAACTAAAGCAAAGACTGCAACGCTGGATGATAATGGTGTGCCAACAGAAGCTGGATGGACAAAAGCAGACAGTACCGATTTCGCAGAAGTAGTTAATCCAGAAGTTGATGGCTATAAGGTAATCAGTAATGATGCCCCAAACTCTGATTTGACAAGCGTTGCAGTTCAAACTGTCTACACTAATTCTAGTGATCTTGACTTCACGGTGGTTTATGCCAAGAATGCGCCAACTATTACAACCGAAAGCAAGACGATTAATGAAACTATCCATTACGTCTACAAAGATGGTACGACAGCTCATGATGATTATGTGGCCAAGCCGGTTGAATTTACGCGTGAAGTCTCAACTGATGCGGTGACAGGTGAAAAGACCTATGGGTCTTGGTCAGCAGATCAAAGCTTTGCGGCAGTAACTAGCCCAGCTATTAAGGGTTACACGCCAGACCAGGCTGAAATTGGGTCACAAACTGTGAGTGGTGACTCCAGTGATCTTGATTTCACGGTGGTTTATGCTAAGAATGCGCCAACTATTACAACTGAAAGCAAGACGATTAATGAAACTATCCATTACGTCTACAAAGATGGTACGACAGCTCATGATGATTATGTGGCCAAGCCGGTTGAATTTACGCGTGAAGTCTCAACTGATGCGGTGACAGGTGAAAAGACCTATGGGTCTTGGTCAGCAGATCAAAGCTTTGCGGCAGTAACTAGCCCAGCTATTAAGGGTTACACGCCAGACCAGGCTGAAATTGGGTCACAAACTGTGAGTGGTGACTCCAGTGATCTTGATTTCACGGTGGTTTATGCTAAGAATGCGCCAACTATTACAACCGAAAGCAAGACGATTAATGAAACTATCCATTACGTCTACAAAGATGGTACGACAGCTCATGATGATTATGTGGCCAAGCCGGTTGAATTTACGCGTGAAGTCTCAACTGATGCGGTGACAGGTGAAAAGACCTATGGGTCTTGGTCAGCAGATCAAAGCTTTGCGGCAGTAACTAGCCCAGCTATTAAGGGTTACACGCCAGACCAGGCTGAAATTGGGTCACAAACTGTGAGTGGTGACTCCAGTGATCTTGATTTCACGGTGGTTTATGCTAAGAATGCGCCAACTATTACAACTGAAAGCAAGACGATTAATGAAACTATCCATTACGTCTACAAAGATGGTACGACAGCTCATGATGATTATGTGGCCAAGCCGGTTGAATTTACGCGTGAAGTCTCAACTGATGCGGTGACAGGTGAAAAGACCTATGGGTCTTGGTCAGCAGATCAAAGCTTTGCGGCAGTAACTAGCCCAGCTATTAAGGGTTACACGCCAGACCAGGCTGAAATTGGGTCACAAACTGTGAGTGGTGACTCCAGTGATCTTGATTTCACGGTGGTTTATGCTAAGAATGCGCCAACTATTACAACCGAAAGCAAGACGATTAATGAAACTATCCATTACGTCTACAAAGATGGTACGACAGCTCATGATGATTATGTGGCCAAGCCGGTTGAATTTACGCGTGAAGTCTCAACTGATGCGGTGACAGGTGAAAAGACCTATGGGTCTTGGTCAGCAGATCAAAGCTTTGCGGCAGTAACTAGCCCAGCTATTAAGGGTTACACGCCAGACCAGGCTGAAATTGGGTCACAAACTGTGAGTGGTGACGCTAGTGATCTTGACTTTACAGTAGTTTATACCAAGGATGCGCCAACAAAGCCGGTTGACCCAAGTCAACCAACGACGCCAACAAAACCAGTTAACCCAAGTCAACCAACGACGCCAACAAAACCAGTTAACCCAAGTCAACCAACGACGCCAATAAAGCCGATTAACCCAAGCCAATCAACGACACCTGCTAAGCCGGTTCAGGCTGGTCAAGCAGCGGCTACTAATTTTGTGGATCAACGGTTGCCTCAAACTGATGAAACTGATCAACGACACATGACACTGAGTGGTTTATTACTATTAGCCATGAGTAGTTTGTTAGGACTCTTCGGAATGACTAAGCGGCAGCGCAAAGAATAGGATGATATTATATGCTAAATCAGCAGCAAACTAAGATCCAGTTTGAGAGCTTAGCAACCCTTCAAGCTATTCAGAAACAAGGCATACCAGATGTTAGTGCAAGGGCTGGCCACAACTGGTTTCTCAATGCGTGAGTGGGGAATATTAGTCTATCTTGAACAACACGGACAAGCCACTGCTAGTGAATTGGCTGATGCGTTCATGGTTACGCGCACACTAATTTCCAGAAACACTTGGCGACTGATTCAAGATAATTTAATTCAATCACAAGTAAATCAAACTGATCGACGAATTGTGCGGCTAACCTTGACTACTAATGGCCAAGAAACTGTCCAAAGGAGCGTTCGGCAAGTGCAAGCAAATTTAAAAACTTTCAACCAAAGTCACGATTTGGAGAAGTTGACTAAACAAGTGGAAACTTTGTCACAACAACTGGCTAAGATAAATTAAAAGTTTTTCAAAGTAAGTAAAGATGCCTTAATGTAAATAAAGATCGGTCCGTTAAAACCCTTGGGGTTGAGCAGGCCGGTCTTTTGTTGAAGTGAAGAAAATTTAAACATTAAGATTATTTTAGTCTCGTGACAATAATCATTTTGTATACCTAAGTAATTAATCGAGCATTGCAAGTGAGTGTTTAAATAATTATGTGTAAATGAATTATTGGGAATTGAAAAAGGGAAGCCTCTCCCTTATGATAGTTAGCGTCTAAACAAACATCACAGGAGGCTTCCCCATGAATCAGTTTACCAAAGAAATTGTCACAGCACTAGCTCAGAATCAAGATTTAGACCTCATTTTTAAAGATCACCTAGAAATTGCCGTTAATGAATTACTTCAAAATGAGCTTTCCGCCTTTTTAGGCTATGAACGCTATGATAGAGCTGGATTTAACTCTGGTAATTCACGCAATGGCAACTACTTAAGAACCTTCAAAACTAAATATGGCGAGTTGAATCTCACGGTTCCACGTGATCGTAATGGCGAATTTATTAACCACACCTTACCTGCTTATCAGCGCCAAACAGACCAACTGGAACAGACGGTCATCCAGCTTTATCAAAAAGGCATTACTACCCATGAAATCTCCGATCTCATGGAAAAAATGTATGGTGCTTATTACACACCGCAAACAGTTTCTAACTTAACTAAAGTCGTTAATGAACAAGTTGAAGCTTTCAAAAGTAGAACATTGTCAGAAAAATATGCGGTTATCTATCTGGATGCCACTTATCTGCCGTTAAGACGCGACACCGTCGCAAAAGAAGCAGTCCACATTGCGATCGGTATACAGCCTAATGGGCATAAAGAAGTCTTATCATACAAAATAGCGCCTACTGAATCTGGTGCAATTTGGACAGAGGTATTGGCTGATCTGAAACAACGAGGGGTGCAACAGAATTTACTTTTTGTGGCCGATGGCTTAGTTGGATTGGCGTCTGCGGTTGGCAAATATTACCCCGAAGCCGTTATTCAACAATGTCTCGTTCATGTAAGTCGTAATATCTCGCATCGTATTCGTGTGAAAGACCGTAAAGAAGTCTTAGGTGATTTTAAATTAATCCATCAATCATCTGATAAACAGGCGGCAGAGCACAGCCTAGCTAACTTTATCAATCGCTGGCGCAAACGATATCCTAAAGTTACCCAAGGGTTATTAGAAAATCAGAAATTATTGACGTGTTTTGATTTCCCAGCAGCTATTCGGGCTAGTATTTACAGCACAAACCTAATTGAATCATTTAATAAAAAATTCAAGCGGCAGACTAAAAAACGTGAACAGTTTCCAAATGAGGAATCCTTAGAAAGAACCTTGATGACGGTTATTCTGGATTACAATGACAAGTTTGATCAGCGGGTGCATAAGGGATTCAACATGGTTGAAGACACATTAGAATCTATGTTTTAAAAAAAGGACGAGAGGCTTTTCTATTTACACATAAAATTTGACACTCTCTTGCAAGTGGCAAAGTTTCTCACCATTAAAAAAGCTTAGATATATTTAGATACAAATTTTTTGACGTTTTGAATATGTGATAATTAAAGTGTTTAAATGGAACGAACCAGGTCACAACTTAACAGTTGTGGCCTGTTTTTTGATGCTGTATAATTAAAGGGTTAGAACCGTGTCATTACTTAATGACATAAGTAAGGAGATAAAAAGATGAAATATGGCTATGCGCGGGTCAGTACCACTGATCAAAAATTAGCAAATCAAATTGAGTTACTAAAATTGGCAGGAGCAGAAAAAATCTTTCAAGAAAAGTTTACTGGCACAACTACCGAACGACCGGAGTTTCAAAAACTGTTGCGCGCTCTAAAAACAGGTGATACTTTGATTGTCACTAAGCTGGATCGGTTTGCACGGAACACGCGCGAGGCCTTAGCCATTATCCAAGAGTTGTTTAAAGAAAATGTCAAAGTCAACATTTTGAATATGGGCTTAATTGACAATACGCCGACTGGCCAATTAGTCTTTACAATATTTAGCGCCTTTGCGCAGTTTGAACGCGATATGATTGTCACGCGCACACAAGAAGGTAAAGTGTATGCCAAGCAACATGATCCGTTGTTTCGGGAAGGGCGACCGAAAACGTATTCTGATGAACAGATCAGATTTGCTTATGAGTTGCGAAAACAAGGCATGACTTATAAGATGATTGAACGAAAGACGGGGATTAGTAAACGCACGCAACAGCGAAGGTTTAAGTCGATTTAAAAATAGGTGTTTTAAGAATTGAATGTTTAATTAATCACGTACGACGGGGATTGCCGCTTTATTAAACAGTTGTGAGAGAAATTTATTTAGGGATTTTAAGCACTATTTATACCTGTTGTGCTATTGAGGTTAGTTGTGATAAGGATTAATTTGTACTACAAAAGGCCTACTCAATTGTTAGTTGAGAAGGCCTTTTGTGGGTATTTTGATTAGAGCTATTAACCCTATGCTAATTATAAGGCTTAGCTTTCAAATGGAACATACTATTATCCAAATTATGATTTGTTAAGGTGGTGTGAGAGCATAAAATATCTTGTGTAAATGCATAAAAGATTTCTGAATTGTATAGAAATAGGGAATGCCTTCCCTTATGATATTTAGTAACCACAGAAAACATCACAGGAGGCATTCCCCATGAATGAACTTACCACAGAAATTATCGCTGCACTAGCCCAAAAGCAAGATTTGGACGAAGTTTTTCGTCACCACCTCGAAATTGCGATTAACCAGCTGCTTCAAACCGAATTGGCAGAGTTTTTGGGTTACGAACGCTACTCATACGCTGGGATTAACACTGGTAATAACCGCAACGGCAGTTATGAGCGCTCGTTTGATACGAAGTACGGCCAACTTAACTTAACCATTCCTCGAGATCGCAATGGCCGGTTTGAAAATCATACCTTGCCAGCCTACGGTCGGCACAGTGATAATTTAGAAACAACGGTCATTCAGTTGTATACCAAGGGCATTACCACTGCTGAAATTGCCGAACTCATTGAGAAAATGTACGGTGCTCACTACTCCAAAGCCACGGTTTCCAACATGACTAAAGCCGTCAATGAACAGGTTCAAGCTTTCCAGCAACGTCGACTGGCTTCACAATATGCGGCCATCTTCTTAGATGCCACTTACTTGCCGTTAAAGCGGGATACCGTTCAAAAAGAAGCCGTTCATATTGCGATTGGCATTCGTCCAGATGGTACGAAAGAAGTGCTGAACTACCAAGTGGCGCCAACGGAATCGACTGGAATCTGGACTGAACTGCTGGGAACCTTGATCAAGCAGGGCGTTAAAGATGTGCTGTTGTTTGTGTCCGATGGGTTAGTTGGTTTGGATGAAGGCTTGAATCGGCATTTCCCTAAAGCCAAACGACAACGTTGCCTGGTTCATGTTGGGCGGAATCTGATGAACAAAGTTCGCGTAAAAGACCGCAAGGCCGTGATCAGTGACTTTAAACAAGTTCATCGGGCCGCCAACCGTGAAGCAGCCGAACTGAAACTGAATGAGTTCGCCAACAACTGGCATCAGACCTATCCCAAATTAATCAAAGATCTGCTTAAAATGCCGAATTTACTCACTTTCATGGACTTTCCACCAGCTATCCGGCAATCACTATACGCCACTAACCTGATTGAGAACTTTAATAAGCATCTCAAGCGCACCACCCACCACAAAGAACAATTTCCAACGGAAGATTCACTGGATCGCTTCCTGGTTTCTCAGTTTAATGTTTATAACGAGAAGTCTCTGAAGCGGATCCACCGAGGGTTCAAAGGACTCCAGGACACCTTGGAAGCATCATTTATTTAAGTTAGATACATATTATATGTACGAAGGCATTTCATTTACACAAGATTCTTGACGCTACCAAGATTTTACTTGCCATACGTTTTAGGTATAGTGATAGCACCTATAATAGGTGGTTTAGTTGGAAAAAGAAGCAAAAAAATTTCTTTAATTGGAATGACAGTTGGACTGATATTAGTATTAATCACGCCATTTTTTACAAGTAGTGTTTTAATATTAAGCACTTTTAAGAGTGTTTTTAATGGCTGGTTGACTGAAATATATAGGCATCAAGATGAGTTACCAAAGGATAAACGTATCTGGGTTAAGTACACTATTCAAAGTATGGGAAGTATCGCCCATCAGTTTGTTTTAATGATAATAGGTTCTTTACTTGTTATGGGCAATCAATCATCAGTTAAAACCTTTTTTGTTGTGACTAGTCAGAAAATTCCTACGGTCGAAAGCAGAACTTTGATGACCAACTGGAATGGCATTGCAACAGGAATCCTGTTGATTGGGTTGATTGTCTATGGACTAGGTTCAGCAATCAAAATAAACGTAAAATGATGTCATTTTTGCAGCGATCCACAAAAATTTGAGTGAATTTTTAATTGGGCACTAGCATTCAATGGGTTGGGGCGACTTGATTGTAGCACAGGACGATAGGCCCTTTTGTTGTGCATAAAAATAGTGTTGATGGATTTTATCCATCAACACCAAAATATCATAAACCCCATAAAAATTACTTTTCTGTAGTACTAATTATCTTATAAAGTTGCTGATACTGACTAAGCATCCAAGTTTTATAAGTTTTTCCGGACGGTAAAGTTTCAGTAACAGCCAGAACTGGAACATTATTTTTTCTTGCTAAACTTACTAAATTGTTAACAGTATTTGAATCCACTTGTTTGTTAAAAACAAAGAACGCAATTTTGTGATTCTTAATATTTGTTTGCATTGTTTTAATAGTCTTTGGAGATGGATCAACACCATTTTCAGTGTCTTCCTCAAAACTATGATCTGCTACTTTAAAACCGGCGGCCTGTAAAGCGTAATCAAATACCGGTTCACTAACGTAAACCTCTTTATTGGTAGTCTTCTTAGCGACTGCATTGATTCGTTTAATTTGTTGATTAATCGAAGCTAAAGACTTAATATATTGCTTGGCATTGGCTTTAAAGTAAGCTTCGTTTTTAGGTTGTAATTTACTGAAATGTTTAGCCAAGTCGTTAGCTAGTTTAGGCATTGTTTTTGGGTTATACCACAAATGCGGATTATCTCCATCCTTTTTATCTAAAAGATCTTCACCAACTTTAATATATGTAGCCTTAGGGGCATTTTTAGCCAACTTGCTCATCCAGCCATCATAACCCACTCCGTTTGCAACCAATACATTGGAGTTAGCCACTTCTTTAGCTATTTTGGAGGTTGGCTCATAATCATGTGGATCAACACTAGGATTATTAATCACAGACGTTACATGTCCCTTGTTGCCGACAACTGCCTTAGCGACTTCCCCATAAAAATCAGTTGTTGCTGTTACTGTTATTTTATTATTTTTAGTGGATGAAGTAGATTGTGAGCACCCAGCTATAAACGTCGCGGTCCCAATAAAAGTAATAATCAATGTTAAAAGCTTTAATGTTTTTTTCAAAATTATTTTCTCCTCAAACAATAATATATTTAATGGTTGAAATACCATTTTACCTAATGCACGTACTGTGTAATTCCTCTTACTACATCACGGGCAACTAATCTTTGATATATTTTAGATTTTATGTGTTTAAAATCATGTGTGCTATCCATAAATCCCATTTCAATTAGTACTGCCGGTCTTTGATTATCGCGTAACACTTCAAAATCGCCAAAAGCTATTCCACGATTAACTAACGGAAGATTAACAAAATTATTGTTAAGTTTCTGAGCAAGCTTACGAGCATTCTGATGGTATTGAAACACTTCAAACCCTTGGGCAGCATTTTTCTTTCCCGCAGAATTAAAATGAAAACTAATAAACAACGTTGCCTTATCCATATTAGCTATTTTAGGCCGTTTAGACAATGATACCGATTGATCTGATTGACGAGTTAGTATAACCCGTGAATATTTTGACCTTAATAACTGGGCTACTGCCAAGGCGGTTGGCAAGGTGTATGTTTTTTCCATGGCGCCATGCAACCCAATGGTACCGGAATCAATCCCACCATGCCCTGGATCAAGAACGATTGTTGCTTCTGCCAATGAATTGATAGCTCGATACTTAGTTTGATGAATCAACCAGCTTGCAACCCAGCCTTGATGATGGCCAACTTTAACACGCCACCATTTAGTATGAACGTTCTTTTTTTCTACCTTTAATCTGGTTCCGTAAGCGAGCTTTTCGATAATGTGACCCTTTGGTGTCGGCATGTCACGCAAATTAATTGTTTGTGCAGTGACTTTAGGCTCACAGAAATATTGAATAGTTAGATGTCCCACGATATATACGAGACCAACAATAATGATGACACGTAATATAAACAATGGCTGCTTCCAGAATGGTATTTTGTTATTAATCAATGTGCTCAAATCCTTAATCATTTAATGTGATTTAAGCATAGTGATTAACAGTCTCTTTGTAAAGTACGGCAGAGGCTCTAATTAGTCTGCCCGGGTAAACAGCCGTCTCTGTTTTTTAATCACTTTAATCGTTTTCAACGCACGTTTTCTTGTCTTTATATTGGGACTTTTTAGATGTCTGCAAGCACTCGAATGGTCTTCCTTTTCCATGATAGTTATCCTCACTACAAAATTTTATAATTACCAACTGGCCTTGTGTATCCCAGAAATTTGTCCCAGTAAGGCATATTTGCGGAAATTTAATCGGGACATTCCAAACTTACGCATATACCCACGAGGCCGCCCATCTAAAACATCTCGATTTCGTAATCGGATTGGATTAGAATCCTTGGGCAACTTAGCCAGTGCCACGTAATCTCCCTGTGCTTTTAAATTTTTCCGTTCACCAGCATACTTCGCAACTAACTTCTTCTGACGCTCATATCTAGCTATTTTTGACTTCTTAGCCATTAGAATTTTCCCCCTTGTGCCCTAATTAATCTCAGTGAACCAAACTCTGTGTTTTAACTTTGGCGAGTATTTTTTTAATTTGATCTTATGAGGTGTATTCTTAGGATTCTTACTTGTCAAATACAGTTTTTCCTTTGTGTCCGCATTAGCTAAAATAATTGTTTTCCACATTTTTGCACCTTCCTTATTGGGTTTAAAAAGAACAAGCACCTAGCAGACTATCCATAGCATCTTCATCAACTGATGAAATCACAAATTTTACTTGTCGCGCCATTGAAAAATCTATAATTTGTCCTTGATGGTCTAAAAAGAGCAAATCGTATTCTGCCTTAATCATTCCTAGAATAGCGACTATTAGCCAGGTACTATTACTTAAGGGTGATTGAACCGTCAAGTAATTATTAGAATTACTAAACTTAAGATTAGCTTTTGGACAATCATAATAATTAAAAGCACACTGGAAACATTGTTTTATTAGCTGATCCGAGAATTCCATGCTAAGACTCCTATTGCTCTTCATCATCACTTGAGCGATTTATGAATTACCTGTTTTCCGTGATAATAACCCGATAATGAGACATGATGTGAAAGTACATATTCTTGAAGTTGGTTATCCCAATGAATAGCCGGCAACATTAACTTTTGTGTAGCTCTTCGTTTCCTCTTTCGAGATTTGGACTGACGGCGTGCAGGTGTAGCCATAAAATCATTTCCTTCCGTTCTAAATAGTAATCGCTACGATTTAGCATACGATATTGCGTTTGCTATGTCAATATAAAATATCCTTGACAAAGCATAGGCAATGTAGCAGACTACAAAAAGCAATTATTACGATTTACAATCGATTTTTACTTTTCCCTTTGCTTAGAGAACCCCCGCTTTAAGTAATCCCATTCTAGGGACTACTCCTAAAGTTCATGCGGAAGTCACTTAACTTTAGGAGTTTTATTATGGAAATAATTTCAAATACAACAATATTAAAAACATTACTAGGTAGATTAAAAATTCGATCCGATTTTTTACAAATTGGTTAGCGTAACCTGATAAGGTGCTTGCTAGTGGGGACTTTAGATGGTTTTTGGTTAATCTGGAGTAACATAGTTGTTAAATCTTGATCACAAATGTGACCAGAACAAGTCCCTTAGGTTAAAAAATACAGTGTTTGACTTATCTCCTGATAATTAATATTAATATACTTGACATAGGATCTATATGGATAATCAATGTTTGATGACATTCTGAAATAAATAAGCGGCTATACCAACGATTATCTCCATGTTAGTATGAGCCGCTTATTAATAGTTTGGGGTCTATGATATTTGGTGTTGATGGATAAAATCCATCAACACTATTTTTATGCACAACAAAAGGGCCTATCGTCCTGTGCTACAATCAAGTCGCCCCAACCCATTGAATGCTAGTGCCCAATTAAAAATTCACTCAAATTTTTGTGGATCGCTGCAAAAATGACATCATTTTACGTTTATTTTGATTGCTGAACCTAGTCCATAGACAATCAACCCAATCAACAGGATTCCTGTTGCAATGCCATTCCAGTTGGTCATCAAAGTTCTGCTTTCGACCGTAGGAATTTTCTGACTAGTCACAACAAAAAAGGTTTTAACTGATGATTGATTGCCCATAACAAGTAAAGAACCTATTATCATTAAAACAAACTGATGGGCGATACTTCCCATACTTTGAATAGTGTACTTAACCCAGATACGTTTATCCTTTGGTAACTCATCTTGATGCCTATATATTTCAGTCAACCAGCCATTAAAAACACTCTTAAAAGTGCTTAATATTAAAACACTACTTGTAAAAAATGGCGTGATTAATACTAATATCAGTCCAACTGTCATTCCAATTAAAGAAATTTTTTTGCTTCTTTTTCCAACTAAACCACCTATTATAGGTGCTATCACTATACCTAAAACGTATGGCAAGTAAAATCTTGGTAGCGTCAAGAATCTTGTGTAAATGAAATGCCTTCGTACATATAATATGTATCTAACTTAAATAAATGATGCTTCCAAGGTGTCCTGGAGTCCTTTGAACCCTCGGTGGATCCGCTTCAGAGACTTCTCGTTATAAACATTAAACTGAGAAACCAGGAAGCGATCCAGTGAATCTTCCGTTGGAAATTGTTCTTTGTGGTGGGTGGTGCGCTTGAGATGCTTATTAAAGTTCTCAATCAGGTTAGTGGCGTATAGTGATTGCCGGATAGCTGGTGGAAAGTCCATGAAAGTGAGTAAATTCGGCATTTTAAGCAGATCTTTGATTAATTTGGGATAGGTCTGATGCCAGTTGTTGGCGAACTCATTCAGTTTCAGTTCGGCTGCTTCACGGTTGGCGGCCCGATGAACTTGTTTAAAGTCACTGATCACGGCCTTGCGGTCTTTTACGCGAACTTTGTTCATCAGATTCCGCCCAACATGAACCAGGCAACGTTGTCGTTTGGCTTTAGGGAAATGCCGATTCAAGCCTTCATCCAAACCAACTAACCCATCGGACACAAACAACAGCACATCTTTAACGCCCTGCTTGATCAAGGTTCCCAGCAGTTCAGTCCAGATTCCAGTCGATTCCGTTGGCGCCACTTGGTAGTTCAGCACTTCTTTCGTACCATCTGGACGAATGCCAATCGCAATATGAACGGCTTCTTTTTGAACGGTATCCCGCTTTAACGGCAAGTAAGTGGCATCTAAGAAGATGGCCGCATATTGTGAAGCCAGTCGACGTTGCTGGAAAGCTTGAACCTGTTCATTGACGGCTTTAGTCATGTTGGAAACCGTGGCTTTGGAGTAGTGAGCACCGTACATTTTCTCAATGAGTTCGGCAATTTCAGCAGTGGTAATGCCCTTGGTATACAACTGAATGACCGTTGTTTCTAAATTATCACTGTGCCGACCGTAGGCTGGCAAGGTATGATTTTCAAACCGGCCATTGCGATCTCGAGGAATGGTTAAGTTAAGTTGGCCGTACTTCGTATCAAACGAGCGCTCATAACTGCCGTTGCGGTTATTACCAGTGTTAATCCCAGCGTATGAGTAGCGTTCGTAACCCAAAAACTCTGCCAATTCGGTTTGAAGCAGCTGGTTAATCGCAATTTCGAGGTGGTGACGAAAAACTTCGTCCAAATCTTGCTTTTGGGCTAGTGCAGCGATAATTTCTGTGGTAAGTTCATTCATGGGGAATGCCTCCTGTGATGTTTTCTGTGGTTACTAAATATCATAAGGGAAGGCATTCCCTATTTCTATACAATTCAGAAATCTTTTATGCATTTACACAAGATATTTTACGCTCTCATACATAAAAATCGTGATACAATTAGATGAAGTTTTAAAGGATATTATGGTCACTAAGTTACACGTGTAAATTTTTATGGAGGTGTTGTACTATGGCGAATTTCTACGAAAATGATCCTTTTTTCAACAATGATATGGATGATGTTTTCAATCAATTATTTCGGCGCATGGATAATCAAAATTCGGAGCGTGCACGGTACTTAGTTAATGGAAAATCGTTGACACCAGATGAGTTTGCTCAATACCGATCAACTGGTAAGCTGCCCCAAAATAATAAAACAATAGAAGTATCTAAAGATGGTAAACAGGCTTTTAAAAAAGGAGGGATTTTAGAAAAGTTAGGGACTAATTTGACGGAACAGGCTCGTGATGGATTACTAGATCCAGTGATTGGACGTGAGAATGAGATTCAAGAAACTGCAGAAATTTTGAGTCGTAGAACGAAAAATAATCCAATCTTAGTTGGTGATGCCGGTGTAGGTAAAACTGCAGTCGTCGAAGGTCTGGCACAAGCAATTGTGGCTGGTAAAGTTCCAGAAACGATTCAAGATAAAGAAATCTATTCGATTGATTTATCGTCTTTGGAAGCAGGAACTCAATATCGCGGTTCTTTTGAAGAGAATATTAAACAGCTGGTAAAGGAAGTTAAAGCAGCTGGTAATATTATTCTATTCTTCGATGAAATTCATCAGATTATCGGCACGGGTGCCACTGGTGGTGAAGACGGTGGCAAGGGATTGGCTGATATCATTAAACCTGCTTTGTCACGTGGCGAGCTGACTGTAATCGGGGCTACGACTCAAGATGAATATCGCAATACTATTTTGAAAAATGCGGCTTTGGCACGGCGATTCAATGATGTTGTGATTAATGAACCGACGGCCGCTGACACTTTACGTATATTACAAGGTGTTAAAAAGCTGTACGAAAAACATCATCATGTTGTATTACCAGATGATGTTTTGAAGGCGGCTGTGGATTATTCAATCCAATATATACCACAACGCACTTTGCCAGATAAAGCTATCGATTTGATCGACATGACTGCGGCTCATTTAGCGGCTAAAAATTCTCAAACTGATGTTGAGACATTGGATCAACGCGTTAAAAAATTAGAGGCAGCTAAGGAGGCCGCCGTTAAATCGGAGGACTTTAAAAAAGCCGCTGATATCAAGAAGTCGATCGAGGAAACCAAGCAAAAAATTAAAGAAACGGATCAAAAAGAAAAAATCACTGCCACGATTGATGATGTGGCACAATCGGTTGAACGTTTAACTGGTATACCAGTTTCTGATATGGGCGCTAATGATATTGAGCATTTGAAAAATCTTGATAAGCGTCTGAAAAGTAAGGTAATCGGTCAAGATGAAGCGGTTGAAATGGTAGCAAAAGCAATTCGGCGTAACCGTGCGGGCTTTTCAGAGGGTGATCAGCCGATTGGAAGTTTTCTGTTTGTGGGCCCAACTGGCGTAGGAAAGACTGAATTAGCTAAGCAATTAGCCTTAGATATGTTTGGAAATGAAAATGCGATTATTCGGCTAGATATGAGTGAATATGCTGATCGTACAGCTGTGTCGAAATTAATTGGTACCTCGGCTGGATACGTAGGCTATGAAGATAATGCTAATACTCTAACTGAACGGGTTCGGCGTAATCCATATTCCATTGTATTATTAGATGAAATTGAAAAGGCTGATCCACAAGTATTAACGTTACTATTACAAGTGATGGATGATGGGCGCTTAACGGATGGACAAGGCAATGTCATTAATTTCAAAAATACGATTATTATTGCTACTTCTAATGCTGGCTTTGGTAATGAAGCATTAAGTGGTGACAAGCAACGAGATCAGTCATTAATGGATAAGTTAGCACCATTTTTCCGCCCAGAATTTCTGAACCGTTTTAATGGAATCGTGGAATTTTCACATCTGACTAAGCAAGACTTAAGTCAAATTGTCGATTTGATGTTGGCGGATGTACAAAAAACGTTAGCCAAAAAATCCATCAAACTTGAGGTAACTAAAGCGGCCAAAGATTGGCTGATGGAACAAGGCTATGATGAAGCAATGGGTGCGCGGCCATTACGGCGAGTAATTGAACAACAAATTCGTGATAAGGTAACGGATTTCTACCTTGACCACTTAGATGTCAAAAACTTGAAGGCTGATTTAGTGGATGGTGAGATTGTGATATCGGCAGCTTAGCTTAAATCAGTGTTCATAAATAACTTTATGTAAGAGGAGATTTATTGGGCAGGAGATTGCTTGATAGATATCCTTTTTTCGTTGATTTTCACCATTTGATATTAATCTATGGAGTAAATATGGATATCGTCAAGAATCTTGTGTAAATGAAATACCTCCGTACATATAATATGTAGTTAATTTAAATAAAGGATGATTCCAGGGTGTCCTGAAGTCCGTTGAATCTGCGATGGATTCGCTTCATGGACTTCTCGTTGTAGACGTTAAACTGAGAAACCAGGAATCGATTCAGTGAACCTTCCGTTGGAAATTGTTCTTTGTGGTTGGGGTTGCGTTTGAGATGCTTGTTAAAGTTCGCAATCAAGTTGGTTGAATACAATGAACCGCTTCTTTTTGGACGGTGTCCCGCTTTAAAGGCAGGTAATTGGCATCTAAGAAGATGGCCGCATATTGCGAAGGCAGTCGCCGTTGCTGGAAAGCTTGAACTTGTTCATCAACGACTTTGGTCATGTTGGAAACCGTGGCTTTGGAGTAATGAGCACCGTACATTTTCTCAATGAGTTAGGAGATTTCGGTGGTGGTAATTCCCTTGGTGTATAGATGAATAACCGTTGTTTCTAAATTATCACTGTGCCGACCGTAGGCTGGCAAGATGTGGTTGTGGAAAATACCATTGCGATCCCGCGGAATGGTTAAGTTGAGTTGACCATACTTCGTATCAAACGAGCGTTCATAACTGCCATTGCGGTTATTTCTAGTGTTAATTCCAGCATACGAGTGGCGCTCATAGCCTAAAAAAGCTGCCAGTTCGGTTTGAAGCAGCTGGTTAATCGCAATTTCGAGGTGGTGCCGAAAAACTTCGTCCAAATCTTGCTTTTGGGCTAGTGCAGCGATAATTTCTGTGGTAAGTTCATTCATGGGGAATGCCTCCTGTGATGTTTTCTGTGGTTACTAAATATCATAAGGGAAGGCATTCCCTATTTCTATACAATTCAGAAATCTTTTATGCATTTACACAAGATATTTTACGCTCTCTATGTTGATAGCATAATGCTTAATTAGGGTCTACCCTATTGTATTCGGTTGAAAGTTGGATTATTATTAGTTACATATAAGTGATCCGGAGGCGTTCTGAAAATGACAAAAATTGGTTACGCACGTGTTAGTACTCGTGAGCAAAATCTAGCCCGGCAAATTGAACAACTACAAGCAGCGGGAGTGACAAAACTTTTCCAAGAGAAACTTTCTGGAAAAAATGCTGCCCGCCCACAACTTCAAGCCATGCTGGATTATCTTCGTGACGATGATGAGGTAATTGTGCTAAGTTTAGATCGGTTAGGTAGAAATTCAGCCGATTTAACAGAAATTATGGAAGCTATTCGCCATAAGGGGGCCACCTTAAACATTTTAAATTTACCGAGCTTTAATAGTATTGAAGATCCTAACTTACGTAACTTGATTACCAATATCATTATTGAGCTTTATAGGTATATGGCCCAAGAAGAACGTGAGACAATCAAAGTAAGACAGCAACAAGGGATTGAAATTGCTAAACGGCAAGGAAAATATCATGGTAAAGTCCGTGAATATGGACCACATTCACCGAATCGACAGAAACGTTATATTTATAAAGAAGCCTGTCGTTTGCTAACGCGCCGGGAACAGGGAGAAGAATTAACCAAACGGCAGATCGCGCGGATGTTGGGGATTGCCCCAGTTACCCTCTATCGGATCGAAAAGTATCGAGCGGAAGGCCAAATTAAAGCAGCTAATTGATAAAGAAGCTCGTAAAGATCCAGATAAGACAAAAGTTGCCAATTTTGCCCATCATGTGGCATACTCTGAAATTAAATGAAGGTGGTTTAACATGACTAAGCTCTGGTGTGCCAAGATCCAATTGACAACTAAACAGCGTACCTATCGCTTTTCTAATGATTTACAATTGGCCTTAAACCAAACGGCGCACCCCCAGCAAATTTTACAAGCATTGATTGTCGTTCCTTTGGCCCCCTACACTGATAAGCAACAACCACCGATGGGAGTTGGCAAGATTCAGAAGATTTATAAAATGGCTTGGTTTAAAACCAGGGGCCTGCCAATTACGCGAGGTCAATTGATGGGAGCAGCCTACTGGACCGAACGTCCGTATGTCCAAGTTACCAGATATTTGACTCATAATTATGTTTGGTGGAGTCAACAACAAATTAGCAAAGACATTACCTATTGGCAACGTCAATTTTATCATCAAACGGCTTATCACAGTCCCCTTTGGCAGAAAATTACCAATTGGCGGATTCGACGCCAATTAGGGCGAATTAAGCGGCAACGTTGGCAAAAGAATATTCAGTATTGGCATATTTAAAATAGTCTGGTTAAACTGTTGGCACATAGCGTTGCTTAGATAACCAATAATCATAACTACCCGTAAAACGGGTAGTTTGCTCTAGGGCTATAAGACCTATGTACTAGCCAGTGTCTCAAGGCGCTGGCTTTTGTGTATCAAAGCCAAACTGCTCTTGTCACTTTTGCGACCGCTTTAAGCAGTACTGTTATTACTTGCCTTGACCCTTAAAAGGGTCTTCATATTCCCGGACACTCAACCGATCCTGCGCTTGATCATGTTTTTCTTGATCACGAATATATTTCCTAATGGTGGCTTCATTAAGCCCAACCGTGCTAACGTAATAGCCGACTGACCAAAAGTGTCGGTTCCCAAATTTATACTTCAAATTCGTATGCTGGTCGAACATCATCAAGGCCGATTTACCTTTTAAATAACCTTGAATTGTCAAATTAAGTGCAACACTACATTAAAGAATATTTCATAAGGCGTTTTCCATCCGAGACATTTACGGGGACGATTATTCATTTGTTCTGCATATGCTTGTATCCGGCGGTCGGTAATTGAATCAAGGTCAGTTCCTTTTGGCAAATATTCGCGAAGCAAGCCGTTAGTATTTTCGTTAGTTCCTCGTTGCCAAGGAGAGTGAGGATCGGGAAAGTAGAAGGGCGTACCAAACTTATCAGTTAAACATTGAACTTTGGCAAACTCTTTACCCCCTATCCGGGGTAATCGTTAACGATCTACCAGTCCATAGCTTCATTAAGTCGCTCAAAGTATCCGTGACTGCTTCTGAAGTTCTTTTAGCAGCTTTACCAATAAGCAGGTAACGAGATTTTCGGTCAACCAATGTAACGACACAAGCCTTTCCGCTTTTGCCTAACACGGTATCACCTTCCCAGTGACCAATTTCTACACGGTTGTCAGCTTCTCGCGGACGATCATGAATCTTGTTGGGGATTGGAATCTTGCCTCGTTTTTCCTGATAAGCTTTATTGTGGCGAGACTTGCCGTGATGCCTTAGATGGCGCACGGCACTAGAGCTGCCAGATTTAAACAAATTATCAAATAAGCCATTGAAAATCCCACGGTAAATAGTCGTGGTACTGATCTGCACCGGATACTTTTCGACTGCCAAGCGATTCGATATTTCCTCCGGAGACCAAAGGCCTTCGCAGAAGTGTTCTCTCACCACTTCAAACACCTGAGGATTACTCAAAAGAGAGACTCTGCCACAGTTGCCTTTGCGCTGTTTGTACTTCTCCTGAGCCTTCGAAGGTGAATAGGATTTACCAGTAGAATTACGGCTTAATTCTCGAGAAATGGTTGAGTAACTTTTCTTGATATGGCTGGCAATCTCACGAAGTGAGTTTCCATGATTCCTCATTAAAAAGATAGTTTCCCGTTCATCTATGGTAATATGCTTGTAGTGATCCATGGCTAAATTCCTTTCATGATTGTTTTCGCAAACATCATTTTACAGAAATTTGGCCATGGGCCATTCTTTATTTAATTAGTGTTGCACTTAAAGTGTAAATTCAAGTGTAAAAAATAAAGAGCTGTTATAAAAATTCCACTAAAAATTTTTATAACAGCTCTTTACATATTTTGAAATTAAAAGGGTGGAACTATGTTCCACTCTTTCGGTTGTATAAGTCCCGATTGCTAAATGCAACTAAAAAATTATTAATTGCATAGTTCAGAAAAAATTCTAATTCAAATTATTTATCAAAGAATACCATTCCTCGATTTAAAATTGAAGTGCAACACCTGCTCTACTAGACCAGTTCTTTATTCAGACTAGTCAAAAAGGCCATGAAGACCTATTCTTAATTCACCACAAACAAGAAAGAGGTATCTTCATGACCCGAATTAAGAATATCATATCTAATCAGTATCACCAACTCAATTTAGCTGAACGTGGTCGAATTGAATCCCTAAGGGACTTAGATTGGTCTATCCGCCGGATTGCCCAGGCCCTTCATCGTAATCCCAGCACGATTTCACGTGAATTAAAACGGGGGACAACGACACAGATTAACGCTAGTACTCATATCTTTGAACAGTCATATCTGGCAGAAACTGGTGAAGCAATTTATCGTAAGCACCGACTAAATAGCTGTTATCGTGGACTCTTTGATCATTGTCAAACCTTCTGTAATGCTTTGGTGACAGCTTTAAAAGCGCGTCCCAGGATGCATAGTGTGGATACTTTTGTCCACCAATTCAAGACTGATCACCCAAGGCTTGTCTGCCCCTCAACACCGACGGTGTACCGGTATATTGATGACCAGCGTTTAGCTATCCGCAATTCAGACCTACCAGCTAAACTACGTCGCCGGATTAAATGCCCCGGGGCAAAGCATCATCGAATCAATAAGAAAAATCTGGGCCATTCAATCGAAGAGCGTCCCGCCATGGTTCAAGCGCGTCAAGAGCTTGGACACTGGGAAGGTGACTTGGTCAAAGGCAAACGGGTTGAATCTGAGCCAGCATTAATGACTTTGACTGAACGTGTTAGTCGCTTAGAGATCATCGTTAAACTTCCCAATTATCATGCCGACACTTGCTTGAAAGCCCTCCAGAATACCTTATATGACTATGGAACCGAGCACTTTAAAACCATTACTTTTGATAATGGTGCTGAGTTCTCAAGCTTGAGTCAAGTCAAGGGAACTGACATCTACTTTGCCCATCCTTATTCACCATGGGAACGTGGAACCAATGAGAACACTAACGGCCTTTTGCGCGAGTTCTTCCCGAAGGGCAGATCCTTGGCTTCGGCCTCACTCATTGACATTCAGCTGGCTCAAGATACCTTAAACAACCGGCTACGGCGGTCATTGAACTATCGCTGCCCAGCCGATCTAATGCCTGAACTAGCTTAGCAACTAGACCACTTCTAAGAATAGATTCTTAGTGTTGCACTTGATTTGACAATTGAGGAAAGAATACCATTAGTTCTTGACATAAATCATATCTTTTGATAAATAATTTGTCTTATTCACCAGTACCCTCCAGAGGGCCCTCCTGCTTAATTGCATCGGCTTTAGTGGCTTCATTAGTTCCTTTTTGGTGCTTGACCGGTGAATAAATAGAGAAGACCTTCATGGTCTGTTTTCCAGCGTTGATCACGTTATGCCAAGTGTTATCAGGAACAACTACAGCCTCTCCCGGATGAATTTCCTGATCAACTGTTAAATGATCTTTATCTTTCCCCATTTTAACGTGGCCAATACCGGCTACTAAGTAAATAAGTTGATCATTACCATGATGAATTTCCATACCAATATCACCACCTCCGGCTGGGATAGCCATTAATGTGATTTGAAAATGATCCCCGGTCCACAAAGTAGTTCGATAATTTTCATTTTCCAAAGCAGCCGATTTTAAATCAGGTGCAAAGGGTGCTGGACCGTAGTCTCCTAAATCTGCGCTTTTTCCTAACATAATAAACACTTCCCTTCTAAGTGGAATTGTAACATAATTTTTTATTATTTGATATCATTTTAAGAGCACCAATGTTATCAATTAATTTACCAATCTGAGTTCTAGTGACTAATAGCCAATAGGATTGTCTAAAAAGTGAAGTTATTCAATTTAATTAATTTTTGGGCTTGGTTAAAGTATGGGTATCCACTCAGTTTCCATAACTTCTACGTGCGATCGTCCATGGGGCTCTTTTTTATTTAGAAATGGGCCCTTTGCTAACGTTAGAATGGGAATTGTTCTTCTGATTATCTTAGGCTGTAATTAATCGTTGTGACTTATCACGTAATCCACACTTAGATAAAGATAGTAACAGGCTTCTCAATGATCATTGAGAAGCCTGTTAATGTCAAAATACTTAGAAGCTGTCTAAAATCTCTTAAGTAATAGTGCTAAAAACGCTAAAACGACCATTTGCAGACTGGTGGTTAATTGACGCTCACAATTTTTCCAAAGTCGCCGACAATTCTCTAGCCAACTAAAAGATCGTTCGACTACCCAACGTTGGGGCATGACTTCGAATCGATGCAACTCATTGCGCTTCGCAACCTGCACGGTTGCGTTTAAATTACTGGCTACATCGAGCTGAAAATTAACGCCTGAATAACCACCATCAACTAAGACATTTTGAACCTGGCGTAAATGCATGGCATGTAAAAATTCCTTCCTTTTGAGAGACGATTTATTCATTATACCCTCTCTTAAAAGTTGTCTCAGGAATCAGCTTACATCCAAAATATTCGCCATTAATTACCCAAACAAAAATTTCAAACTTGATCCACGTCAATTCTTTATCGGTCGAACCACCATATACTAAAGACATCAATTAAGAAATGGAGCGGGGATTATGAAATTTCAAAGATATATTAATCAACACACAAATCAAATTACATTGATAACGGCAATATTAATTGGCGTAGGTCTCTTGGGGAAAGTTGTTGACAGCGATATGATCTACACGGTTTCATTTATCGCCGCTTCAATTATCTCAGCTGTGCCGATCGTTCTTCGGGCGGTTTCAGCACTCCGGTTTAAAACGATCAGCATCGAATTACTTGTCAGCATTGCTGTGATTGGCGCTTTCATCATTGGCGAGTACAATGAATCAGCAATCGTCACTTTCTTGTTCTTATTTGGGACGTTTTTGGAAGACAAAACGTTGGCCAAAACCCGCCACTCAATTAAAGATTTGACGGAAATGGCACCGACTACCGCAATGATTGTAGATGATGATGGCAACACTGAGGAGACGGATGTTGACTTTGTCGACGTTGACGACGTCGTCTTGGTCAAAGCCGGCGGTCAGATTCCGGTTGACGGGGAAATTGTGGATGGATCCGGTCACATCAACGAAGCCAGTATTACTGGTGAATCAAAACTAGTCACTAAGGGCACTGGCAATCAGGTATTCTCTGGCACCATCTTAGACAACGGAACACTTAAAGTTCGGGCAACCAAGGTTGGCGACGACACCACGTTTGGCAAAATTGTTGAACTGGTTGAGGATGCTCAAGACACCAAGTCGCCAGCAGAAAAGTTTATTGACAAATTTGCGACTTATTACACTCCGGCAGTTTTGATCATTGCATTGATTGTGGGCTTGGTTACCAAAGATTTCCGATTAGCGATTACCGTTTTGGTCTTGGGATGCCCTGGGGCCTTGGTCATCGGCGCCCCGGTTTCAAACGTGGCTGGAATCGGTAATGGTGCGAAAAACGGTGTCTTGATCAAGGGCGGTGAAGTGATGAACACCTTTGCCAATGTCGACACGTTGGTATTCGATAAGACCGGGACCCTGACTGAAGGGAAAACGGCGGTTACTCAGTTCAAAGATTACTCAAGAGACCAGTTGGCCTTGCAAATTGCCACAGCCGTTGAAAAGCAGTCGGATCATCCATTGGCACAAGCAGTTGTTAAATTCTCAGGTGATCATCATATTCCGTTTGAGGACGTTCAAGTTGCCGATGCTGACACAGTCAAAGGCCGTGGCGTTAAGGCAACTGCCAACGGTAAAAATGTTTTAATTGGTAATTTGAGAATGATGAACGATGAAAATGTTGATTTGACGTCTGAACAACGTCAAGACTTGGAAAACATCCAAGGCGAAGGCAGTTCAACAGTTATCGTTGCCTTCGACGGGCAAATTCAAGCCATTCTTGGTATCTCGGATGTGATTCGTCAAGGCGTTAAGCAAAGCCTGGCGACACTCAAGTCACTCGGCATCAAGAAGACGGTTATGCTGACCGGTGATAACCTGCAGACAGCCAATGCCGTTGCAGAACAAATCGGCATTGACGAAGTCCACGCAGAACTTTTGCCGGAACAAAAAGTCGAATACGTTAAACAATTCCAGCAGGAAGGCCACAAGGTTGCCTTTGTCGGCGACGGCATCAACGACAGTCCGTCATTAGTGACGGCTGACATCGGGATTGCCATGGGAAGTGGAACCGACGTGGCGGTTGAAACCTCTGATGTCGTCTTGATGTCATCAGGATTCAATGAATTGATCCATGCATATGGACTTTCCAAAAAAACGGTCATCAACACCAAGGAGAACATTTTCATCGCCATTGCGACGGTTGTCGCCCTCCTGATTGGCTTGATTCTCGACTTTATTTACATGGCCAGCGGAATGTTTGTCCATGAAGCCAGTATCCTGGTTGTCATCTTCAACGCAATGCGATTAATTAATTATCAGCCCAAAGCTGCCAAACTTGATCCAGATCAATTATCGGTTGGCGAATAGGATGTATCATTAAAACAGTAAATGAGATGGAGGTTATCAATATGAGTAAAGCAATTTTACAATTAGACGCGCTGTCATGCCCGTCATGCATGCAAAAGATCAAGGGCGCACTTGAAAAGCAGGATGGTGTGGAAAACGTCAAAGTCTTGTTCAATGCAGCCAAAGTCAAAACTGATTTTGACGGCGATAAAATTTCCGCAGACAAATTGTCAGACACGGTAACTGATTTAGGCTATGAAGTTCAATCAATGAAAGTGAAATAGGTGAAGAATATGACAACAGCAACCCCCGAAAAATTATTTGAAGCAGAAGTTAAGCAAGCAGATATCGACCACCATACCCCAACGGCTGGTGCGATGACCGGCCACATCGTTGCCAATTTGGAAGTTTTATCCAACAAACTCCAGATGGCAAAATGGTATGTGAAGGGAATGTCGGCCCAACAGCTGAAAGTCCTATTCGGCGACTTACTTAAGCAGGCGTACGACCAAAAGGATGCCTTGGGCACGGTCTTAATCGATGAGGCCTTAATTACGCCAAGTACCCAAAAGGAATTCACAGAGTACACCATGCTGGAAGAAAACGGCCAGAACAAATATGAATCTGTAGAGTGGCTGGTCAACGACTTCGTCCACGACTATGACACTGAGAACATGTTTGTCACCCGGGCAATTAAGCTTGCTGAAAAAGAAGACCGTCCAGTCTTGGCACAACATTTGGTTGGCCTGCTGCAAGATAACAACCACAACATCGCTACTCTGCAGGCCTTGCTTGGTAAGACACCACGAGAAGGCTTGGATGAGGAAGACGACGAAGATTAATCCTCAATAGATACACGAAAAAAGTTCCGAAGCAAAATTGCTTCGGAACTTTTTTAATATCATTTTTTCGAATTCAAAGATTCAAACAAATCAGCACAATAACACAGGCAATCGTACTTGCCAGGATCTACCAGCCAACCCGATAAGCTGTCCGCTGATAGGTTGAAATTTGTTCCTGACTTAATTTGTCAAAATCAGGCATCCTAAGTGAGACGTTTTGAAATATGCTAGTCTGCAGCAGCGTATAGTCTTTTTTGATCAGCAGCTGATAGCTTGTCCACGACAATACCAGGGTCAAGCCGATGAGTGCAACATTGATTGAGACAAATATTAACAGGACGCAGATGATGATCGCACTAGTCAGAATTATCCGCCGAGTTCTCATTTTTACCACTCCTCGTATTATTAAAAATGTATTCAAGTATTGACCAGCTTCGCTGTTCGGATGCTGTGTGATATTCTCTATTTGTTCATTGGATTCGGATCCAACTGGTATAGGATTTCGCCTCCTGTAGTTTATCTACATTTTAAGAATGCCGCCCAGATGAATTGTTTAAGTTCAAACCACAAGCTGTAGTGTTAGCTGATGATTTTGATAGCTCGCGTTCTATCAAGCAGCTAGTCATTGGATGACTTGTCTACTCATAAATTGCGAGGATGTTCTGAAGATTCATAATTAGGGAGTATCACACAGCACCCAAGCCTATCCAAAATAAGAACGGAAAGGAGGTCTGAATCAATGAACTTGAATGTTGGTATTGATGTTTCAAAATTGAAGCTTGATTATTGTGGAATGGATTCAAATAAGCAAGTGTGTTTCCAAGGTGAAGTAACAAACACCCCGAAGGGGGCCGGTCATATTCGTGATGAGATTTTAGACAGCTTCTTAAAAGAGGTGATCACCATTATATATATTGATACTTCTTTAGGAAAAGACTATTTAAAACAGTCTGCGGTTGAACAGGCTTTCCCTGAATTTTTAGAAAAAAATACCAGATTTTCTGATAAACTGTTCTATTTTTATCATCCACAAAAACCAATAGTTATTTGTGGCGTTCATCAAAACGTTGAAGCTGAGGTAAACATGTCATTTTTAAAGTCTCATGGTATCGATCTGGTTCGAAGAAACTCCGGCGGTGGCGCAGTTTACGTTGATCCGGGAAACCTCACTTATTGCTATATTGATACAGAAGCAACCGTTCAAAAACCACAATTCGGCAAATATGCCCAACCCATCATAGACACGCTTCATCACTTAGGTGTGGATGCAGTTAAAAATGGTCGCAATGATTTAACAGTTAACGGCAGGAAATTCTCGGGTATGTCCGCGTCTAAAACCGGTCATCGGGTTTCCTACGGAGGAACGTTGATGATTAATGTCAACTTGGATAATGCCAATGAAGCGTTAACACCCTCAAAAGTTAAATTGCAGGCCAAGGGCGTTAAATCAGTTCATAGTCGAGTAACTAATATTCGACAATTCTTTAAGCCGGCATTTTCCCAAATCACCTTCGATCAATTGGAAAATATGATTCTGACGACAGCTTTTAATACTTCGGACATCACAAAAATTCCAACCTACCAACTCACAAAGAATGATTGGCAGGAAATTTCTGAATTAGCAAATCAAAAATACGCAACCCATAATTGGATATATGGTCCTGACAATCATTTCCAATATTATCGAGAGCGTTACTTTGAAGGTATTGGGACTATTGAAATAGGTTTCTCAGTCCAAAATCAAAAAGTGAAGCATCCTAAAATATTTGGGGACTTTCTTCAAGTGTCTGGAAATCTAGAGAAAATAGAATTCCAGTTGGATCAAACCAATTTTAATCAAGCTGCCTTAATTCAAGCTCTAGATCCTCTTGATCTAAAAAAAGCGATTGGAAATATCGCGCCAGAAACACTTGCAGACCTAATGTTGCAAAATTAACCTAATTGGAGTCAAACATCATGAAAATTACAAGTATTGATATCTTTCAATTGAGATGGTTTGGTTTAATGCCGGCTTGGCATCCGATTGTGATCCGAGTTAATACCGATAAAGGAATCCAAGGTTTTGGTGAATCCGGTCTGGCTTATGGTCGTATCAATGAAGGAATGGTTGGCACCCTTAGTGATCTTTCAAAGGTCATTATTGATCGCGATCCACTTCAAAGTGAAAAAATTTGGGCTGACTTTTATCAAACTACCTTTTGGGCAAAGGGCGGCGATGTTGTCTTCTACGCCGCAGTTAGTGCCATTGATACCGCACTTTGGGACATTAAGGGGAAACTTCTTAACGTCCCGGTTTATCAATTATTAGGCGGCAAAACTCGTGACAAAATTTCAGCGTATGCCAGTCAAATCCAATTCGATTGGGACACCAAAGTCCGCTTTTTGAAAACGCCGGCAGAATATGCGCAAGTCGCAAAGAAAGTTGTCAATCAAGGTTATACCACTATTAAAATTGATCCGTTTATGATCCAAGGGTCAGGAAAAATTGCTCGCGCTACTCATGGTCTGCTAACCAACTCCATGATAAATGATTACTACAGTCGTTTAAAAGCAATTCGGCATGCTGTTGGACCGGATATTAACATCATTTTAGAGTGTCACGCCAACTTAACGGCTAATTCAGCGATTCAGTTTATCAAAAAATGTCACGACTTAAATCTCTACTATATTGAAGAACCGTGTTCGCCCATGAATCCTGATATAATGAACGATATCAAGGATACAACTGGTGCGGCACTGGCAAGTGGTGAACGAATTGCCACTCGGTTTCATTTTTCGTCGTTTATTCACAGTCGTTCCTTAAATGTTATTCAGCCTGATATCGGAATCTGTGGTGGCATCACTGAGGCAAGGAAAATCAGTGATATGGCTGATACAAATGATATTGATGTTCAATTTCATGTTTGTGGCAGCCCAATTGCAACGGCTGTTGCGCTTCAGCTTGAAGCTGTTATTCCCAATAGTTTAATTCATGAATATCATGAAATTTCATTAAAACCGCAAAATATTGCAAGTGGTCTATATGACTACCATCCAATTGACGGGTACTTCAAGATTCCGGATAAGCCCGGAATTGGACAGGCTTTAAGCGATGACGCAATGACTAGTGCCGTCAAAACTACTATCGATTAATAAAATGCAAGGAGCTACAATTATATGTCTTCATACAAACTATCAATCCCCGTTATTGCTCAGCGCCCAGAACTCCCAACCGGCTGCGAGATTACTGCCACCACAATGATGCTTCAATATGCAGGTGCCGTTGTTGACAAAGTTCAGCTGGCACATGAAATGCCCTATCATCCGACTGACCCCAATCAGGGATTTGTTGGTAATCCATTCACTGATGATGGTGATAGTATTTACCCATCTGCACTCACAGATTTAGTGACAACCTATGCAGGAAACGCTGTCAATTTGAGCGGTCAACCATTGGCCAATCTAAAACAGTATTTAAGTGCAACAGGTCACCCCATTGTCATATGGGTTGGTGAATTTGACGGATTTCACACCCATGCCCTATTAATGACGGGGTTTAACAACTCAACAATTTATTTTAACGATTGTTGGACGAAAAAACAGGGCTCATTGCCTGAAGATGCGTTCTATAAAATCTGGCACAACAAACAACAAATGGCTTTAAGCTATTAAAAACAAGGAGTTGGGGCAAAATGATTTTGCCTCAACTCCTTGTTTTATTAATAACCAATCATAATTAATGGTTATATCTTTATCCAATTAATAATATGTTGCAACCTGATACATTTTTTTCACAAAATCTTTTGGTGTTAAACCAAGTGGCTCTTAATTCCGATGAAGTCCAAAAGCGGACTCAAACTAGAATAAACATATTAAGACTTCTTTCTGATTCCATTGATCCACAACCAAAACCAATGGCCTTTGTTATACCACATTGCAAAAAAGCTTCAATAAGGTCCGAGCTGGAAAGCGTGGGGATAACGGAAAGCTTCATTTATCCAGATCCATCACATATTGCACATGAAATTTCAAAGACTTATTAGATTTGAATCGACACAGCATAATCCATTAAATCAATTGAGCTTTTTGGCCATTAGGGCATACCCTAGTGGCCTTTTTTATTTCTGTGCTATACTAGGAATTACAAGTGTTCATTAGAACTGTCCAAAAGGAAGTGCTGACAATGGCTAAAATTGGTTATGCGCGCGTGAGTTCCAGAGAGCAACATTTAGATCGACAGCTAGCGGCCTTAAAAGGCGTTGATAAATTATTTACGGATAAATTAAGTGGAGCTAACACTAATCGGCCAGAACTGCAAAAAATGCTGGCCTATATTCGTGAGGGTGATATTGTAATGGTCACTGAATTAGATCGCTTAGGCAGAAACAACCATGATTTGACTAAGATCATGAACTCCATTCAAAATAAGGGTGCCACCCTAGATGTGTTGAATTTACCGTCCATGACAGGGATTGCTGACCCAAATTTACGTCAACTGATGACCAACTTGATTATTGAACTCTATAAGTATCAGGCCGAAAGTGAACGTAAGCGAATCATTGAGCGCCAGCAGCAAGGGATTGCCTTAGCTAAGCAGCAGGATAAATATCATGGGCGCAAACCCCAATACACCCAAGACGATCCCCGCTTGCAACATGCTTTTAAGCTTTATCGAGCTGGCATAAGTGACATTGATGTTGCCCGTAATACAGGGATTAAACGGACGACCTTTATCAGATATCGAAAGAAATTCAATATACAAAGATGATGTTTACATGAGAGAATCATAGCAGAGCGGACCACTTGAAACTTCTAACTCCACTAAAATCCGAGAAATGACCAAGAAAAATGACAACTCTTCGAATATTGTTACTTCAAATTAAAATCAAAAATGATTACCTTAAAAATTGAGGTTTTTTAATTAAAATAATATTATTTTATGCTGTGTTATCCGCAATTCTAAATCTGGATCATAGTGATATTTGATAGCTTTGTAGCAGTATGTAAATAAAATTATTATTCTGATAAAAGCAAGCAACGATTGACAATTCTGATCGTTATTTTTCGAATCATGGCGTTTTTATATTACAATGATCCTAGAAAAAGTAAAGTTATGGAGGCGATTAGATGAGTGATTTGGATCAGACAAACAGCTATCGATACGTCATTGTTGGTGGCGGAGTGGTTGCTGGCTATGCCATCAAGGGAATTCGACAGGAAGATTCAGAGGGTGAGATCTTAATTATTTCGCAAGAGGCGGATGTCCCATATGAACGACCGGCACTGAGTAAAAAACTATGGCTAGATGATGAATTTACTGAAGAGAACATTCAGATTGGTGCTGAAAATTATCCCAATGTGACTTTTAAGTTCAAGACAACGGTTACGGCTATTAATCGGCAAGATAAGGTCATTACATTGGCCGATAGTGAGCAAATCAAGTATGAACAGCTATTGCTAGCAACTGGCGGAGAACCTAGACAAATCCAGGGACCTTCTGATCCACATGTGCTAGTCTTTAGACAGTGGTCAGATTATCGCAAGTTACGTAAATTTAGTGGTCCGAACAAGCGAGTTGTGATCATTGGTGGTGGATATGTTGGTACAGAGCTCGCATCGTCACTGACCCAAAATGAGACTGAAGTTACAATGATTTTTCCAGAAAAAGCGCTGGGTGAGGGTAAATTTCCTGAGTCTATTCGGACTGAGTATGAAGCCACGTTCAAACGCAATGGTGTCACACTGATGAGTGGTCAGTTTGTCCAATCATATCAACGCCAAGGTGACCACTTGACTCTATTGACAAAGGATGGTACGGTGATCGCAGCCGATACGATCATTGTTGGGTTAGGCGTTACGCCGCGGATTAGTTTAGCTGAAGACAGTTGTTTGGATTTAGCTGATGGTGGTGTGAAAGTTAATGAGTATCTCAATACTAGTGACCCAGCCATCTGGTCTGCTGGAGATATTGCCTCTTATCCAGATCACATCTTGGGTCGGCAACGGATTGAGCACGTGGACCATGCCCGAATTTCTGGTGAATTAGTTGGCCGTAATATGGCAGGTGCTCACATGAGCTATCAGCATACCCCATACTTCTATTCCATGATTTTTGATATTTCCTGGCAAGCAATCGGTAATATTGATCCTAAATTGCAATTGATTTTTGATCGGCGAACGCATGGATCGCTTGTCTATTTCATAGATACCGATAAGTTAGTTGGTGTTTTAGTTTGGAATGTTAAGGTGAATCTTGATGATGTTCGCGCATTGCTTGCGAACGCTCCAGCTACAGATGATCTGGTGGGCTCCATTCGAGAGAAGAAGGCTTAGTATCTGGATGAGATATCGGTGAATCATTGCGTCATCACGAATGTACTTTAGAACAAAATGGCCATCATTAACGATGGCTCAGTAGCAAATAAAAACTAGCCTTGAGTCATTTTAAAGTGCATGAAGTGCAACACAAAAGTTAGACAAAAGTAAATATTATTATGCCGCTAAGGTATGTTCTCGATATTCACACGGGGACATACCCTTTGTTTTTGATGAGATTCGTCGGTAATTGAACCAATTAACATATTCTAAAGAAACTGGATGTAAGCTGATTCCTGAGACAACTTTTAAGAGAGGGTATAATGAATAAATCGTCTCTCAAAAGGAAGGAATTTTTACATGCCAACTCGTTACGACAAAGAATTCAAACAAAACATTATCAACCTATATAAGCAAGGCGAATCAGCTGCCCAACTGGCCAGAGAATATGGCATTGGCTATTCAACCGTTCATAAGTGGATCCAGGGCCAGGCCAAAACTCAATCCGGTAAATCGCCAGACGAAATCAAAGCGATGGAAAAGCGACTGGCTTCGCTGTCTGAGGAGAACGAAATCCTAAAAAAAGCCCTGGGCTTCCTTGCGCAGAAGTAACCAATATCTTTGATTACATTCACCAAGAAAGCCATCACCACCAGGTAACCAAGATGTGCCGAATCCTCGGTGTTTCCAGAGCTCAGTATTATCGTTATCGATCCCCCAAACCTTCAAAACGCCGGGCCGAAGATGCGGACTTGAAACAACGGATTCTGCGGATCTTTGCGGAATTTAAGCAGCGATACGGTGTTATGAAGATCCACCATGAATTGAATCTGGAACTTCAACCACTGCAGCTTCGGTGCAGTCCACGACGGATTTCCCGGCTCATGAAGGAACTGGATATCCACTCCGTTACCGTCAATAAGTGGAAAGCGGCTTCGGCTTCCAAAACCAAGGTTGAACAGCGTCCCAACTTGCTTAAGCAGGATTTCTCGACCACTGGTTTAAATCAAAAATGGACCGCTGATATGACCTATATTCAAACGAAGCGTAATGGCTGGTGTTACTTATCAACCATCATGGACCTGCACTCACGACGGATTATCGGCTATTCGTTCTCAAAAAAGATGGCTACTGATTTAGTCTTAAAGGGCTCTTCGTCAACTGTTGTTGGTGAATCCATATTTCGAGTTCTAATCACTTCGTGATTAGGGCTCTTTTTGTTTTGATTTTGAAAACGTATAGTACTCGAGTTCTAAACCTCCAGAAGCTGCGATAGCCAAAACTGGCTCGTTTGATCGCCTTGATTTTATTATTAGAACCTTCCAAAGGACCATTTGAATAGTGTGTGGTAAAGGTGTTACGAATCTCATCATGATGGCTTTCAAGTGTTTTAATCGTGTTCTTCATTTCTTCAGAATACGTTTTGTTATTCCAAAATGCCGCATTGTAGTTATGCCAATCTTGATGTTGGACAGCTGACCGGACGCTGTTTAAGACTTGATAAGTTTGTTCTAGTTCTGAATCCAACGATAACAGCTGATGGACAACGTCGGTGGCAGCTATCCAGTAAGGAAAATTAGTCCACTTTTTGAATTGTTCAAAGTTAAGCTGTTCAGTTGGTACTAACAACAGCTTCCAGTAGCGCTTAAGGGCGTGAAATTCGCGAGAAGACGGGGTAAACTTCTTCATCACCTTGATTCTGGTTTTGTTAAACGCCCGATTTAGGGCGTTGATAATATGAAACTTGTCCATGACCACCATGGCATTGGGGAACACGGTCTGCACAAGCTTGGGGTAGGTATAATTCATATCAGTCACAATAATTTTGACGTTTTCTCGGGCAGCTTGATCGAAGCGGTAAAAATACTTCTCTAGTTTATTGATGGTTCGATAAGGGAGTAAGTCGATTAATTCATGGGTTTCGCCATTCATGAACTCAAAGCTCATGGCACCAGTAGCGCTCTTGGTACTCTTCACCTCATCCATTAAGATGATCTCTGGTAAATAGTGCCAATTGGTTTGAAAGTCTCGTTCAGCGCGCATTAACTGGCGGCCCACAAATGAATCTGATGCCGATACTTCATTGGCAATGTGCTTCAAAGAGACCGGTTCACCGAGCTTCTCTAGGCATTCTTTGCGGCTGGTGTTTGAAATTGTACAGTGTTTCGGAACTGCCACTGTTTGTGCAAGAAAGTTGCCGTGACATTCTTTACAGTGGAAATAGCGGCGCTTTAAGGCTAAGATGACGGTGTTGCTCAGAACCTTCGAGAATCTGATAGTGGTATTGCGCCAGCCGTAGTTAATAATCTTTTGATCATTGATAATCCCGCACTTGGGACAAGCCTTCGGCGTGTAATCCAAGTGGCCAGTTAAGCGAATAACCCCGTCTTCTCCAGTTTCACCGTCAGTAATTTTTAGGTTCTCGTCAGCTATTCCTAATAATAATTTTGTAGTATCATGACACATAGGGCATTTCCTTCTTTCTGAAAAATCTTCGTGGTGGTTGACTTGGATGAACGGACAGGAAATGTCCGCTTTTTTATTCTAGCCATAAATAAAAAATCTGTCATCAGTAATAGATGAAAATCTATTACCAACAACAGATATTGTAGAACCGGATAAGAAGACTTTTTACTTTCATGGAAATAAGAATAATGATTAGACGATATTTTCTAATTCCATTAATTCAGCAATTTCATAAGTAGGTTTTGTTGAAGTCGAATTTTGCTGATGAGCTGGATTGAACCACACTGAATCAAGGCCATAATTGGCGGCACCAAGAATGTCTGAGGTTAATGAATCACCGACAACTAATGATTGCTGCTTATCAAAATGATCAATACTTTCAGCTACGTAGTCAAAGAATTGAGGTTCGGGTTTAGGATGGCCAACTGTTTCTGAGACAAACATTTTTGTGATATATTTTGCCATTCCAGATTCACGAAGTCGGCGTTTTTGAGTCGCTGCGATTCCGTTGGTTACAATATAGAGTTGATGGTGATGACTCAAATCGTTTAGCAATTGGACAGCGTTTGGGATTGGATCATGACCTGCCGATAAAAATTGGCGATATTGTTTCTCATAGGCCACGCCATCAACATCCAAACCGTATTGGCTGAAGAATATTTGGAATCGGGTATTCAGTAATGTCTCTCGTGAAATCTCGCCACGCTCTAAACGGCGCCAAAGCCCTTCGTTCATTTGATGATAGTTTTGATAGGCTTTGGAAGTTAGTGGTCGATTGATTTGGTTAAACAGTTTTTGAATGGCCTGATGTTCTGATGCCTGAAAGTTAAGCAGGGTATCGTCAACATCGAATAAAAGGGTCGGATAGTTCACAAAATCACTCCTTGGCGTCACTAGTAATGACTTTGACTACTTTTTCGATGGCTGCAACTAAAGGACTATCTGGTGAAATGCCGGTTTCAGAGAAGCGGGACTGCCACCATTCTTTACGAATATCATTGATAATGGGAATAATTTTCTTACCGGTACCGGTTAAATTTAAATTAATTGCCTTACCGGTGCCGGAGGTCTTGGTGAGGTAGTCTAATTGCTCCATCTTTTTTATTTCTCGGGTTGCCAGACCCTTATCAATAACCAGCGATTTAGCAACCTGATTTTGGTTAATGTCTGGATGATCGCGGACAGTTAACAAAATACAGGCAGCAGTTGGATTTAGATGATGTTTTTTGAATTGTTTCCCAGTATCTTTGTAGTATTGACGATGTAAAATCGAAATATCTTGTGCCAGGTAACCGATATCTTTCAATGTAAAAATCCTTTCAAATTAGTGTTTAAAAATAAGGGAATAAAATCGATCATTATTGACACTTTGTAAGCTGTGTAAATTTCTTTCAAAGTGGGAATCTGTCGAAACTTCAGTTAATTTAAACAATTCTAGAATAATATATCAGCATGGTTAGCGCTTTTATTGCGATACCACCGCTGCATTTGTTGAAAATTATTTATTACTTACTTGATAAAGTCTACTGTTTTTTTGTTGACAATTCAACATAACGTGTCTATTATTTTGGTAAAGATTAAGTTGAATTGTCAACATAGAAAAGATGAGGTGCTTGATATGAGTAATGAAAAACGTGGATCCCAAGCTTTAATTCAAACGATGATTAACCAGGGTGTTAAATATGTTTTTGGTATTCCGGGTGCTAAGGTTGACCAATTATTTGAGGATTTAACATATAGTGATGATCCCAGAACACCCAAGCTAATTGTGGCGCGTCATGAACAAAATGCCGCCTTTATTGCGGCGGGAATTGGGCGATTGACTGGTAAACCGGGAGTGGTTGCCACCACATCGGGACCAGGTGTTTCCAACCTTGTAACTGGTTTAATTACGGCTACCACTGAGGCTGATCCCGTAGTCGCTTTGGGGGGGCAAGTGCCTCGTGACGATCTTGCACGATTAACTCATCAAAGTATTTCTAGTAAGGAACTAATGGCTAACGCAACTAAGAGCAGTGTTGAAGTTCAGGATGCAAATAATTTATCAGAAGCATTTGCCAATGCTTATCAATCAGCCATTTCACCCAAAGCAGGGGCTGCCTTTATCTCATTACCAGCTGATGTATTGAGCGATAAGGTAAATCGACCTGAGGTAAAGCCGTTGACGAAACATGAAAATGGTCGGGCTGCAGATGCAACTCTTGATCAAATTATCGAGTTGTTGAAACACGCGAAGTTACCGGTTATCTTGGCCGGCATGCGGGCTTCAACGCCGGAAAACACGGCTGCAATTCGCAGTTTACTTAAGAAGTTTCCGTTACCGGTTGTTGAAACTTATCAGGGTGCGGGGATTATCTCTCATGAGCTTGAAGATGATTTCTTTGGCCGGGTGGGCCTCTTTAGAAACCAAATTGGTGATACACTTCTCAAACGAAGCGATTTAGTTGTTTCGATTGGTTACGATCCGGTTGAGTATGAAGCCCGTAATTGGAATGTTGATCGAACTGGTAAAGTGGTTAATATTGACGATGTTGCACCCGAAATTAGTAAAGATTATCAACCGGATGTGATTGTGGTTGCAGATATTGCGGGTAGCCTGGATGCTTTGGCTGATCGCTTACCTGGCGAATTCAAATTATCAGCAGATACTTCCAAAACGTTGGATAATTTACGACAGGAATTTGATTCTGAAAACAAAGTACCAACCGATGTCAAACCGGGAACGGTTCATCCATTGGCAATCGTCCGGGCACTTCAGGAACGGGTTGACGATGATACGACTGTTACGGTTGATGTTGGTAGTCATTATATTTGGATGGCAAGGCATTTCCGGATTTATAAACCACGTCATTTGCTATTCAGCAACGGAATGCAAACCTTAGGTGTTTCTTTACCATGGGCGATTGCAGCAGCATTGGTTCGGCCCGGCAAGCCTGTCGTTTCCGTTTCCGGTGATGGGGGTTTCCTGTTTTCGGGTCAGGAATTGGAAACCGCAGTGCGTCTTAATCTAAATATTGTGCAGTTGATCTGGAACGACGGTTACTACGACATGGTTAAATTTCAAGAAATTGCCAAGTACGGGAAACCAGCCGGTGTTCAATTTGGTCCGGTTGACTACGTTAAATACGCCGAAAGTTTTGGTGCTCGTGGCTTGCGGGTAACCAGTCCGGATGATCTTGGTACAACCTTGGATCAAGCATTTAAGACAAAGGGTCCGGTAATTGTTGACATTCCAGTCGATTATAGTGATAACATTAAGTTAAAGTCAGCTTTATTGAAAGATATTTTAAACTAAACGATAAGGAAGTCTTACGATGGCAAAACACGCAACTTTATATCAACATGGCACGCTGGCCTTACTAGTACCAGGCTTGTTAACCGGGACGATTACGATGGCCGATTTACTGAAACACGGTGATACGGGAATTGGAACCGGTGATGGTCTCGACGGTGAGCTTATTATTTTGGATGGTAAGCCGTATCAAGTCGATCATAGCGGCAAGGTGAATGTTGTCCCGAAGTCGTTTACGCTGCCATTTGCTAATAGTCATTTTGCAAGATATGCGCCACTTGCCGAATTAGAAAATGTTGATCAGGATGAATTGGATAAGCAAATGCTCTCGTTAAGTCGAGCGGCCAATACCTTCTTTTCTGTTGAAGTGAAGGGGACGTTCGCTAATATCAAAACACGGGCAGTCGAAAAGTCGACGCCGCCTTACGATACATTGGCTAAAACTGCGGAGAATCAAAGCATTTTTACTCGCGATCAAATTGACGGCACACTATTAGGCTACTACTCGCCACAACTGTTCGATGGTGCGGCTGTTGCCGGTTTTCATGAACACTTCTTATCAGACGACCATTCTTTCGGTGGTCATGTCTTGGGCTTTCATTTAGTCAAGGGTGAAGTCACCTACCAGCTATTTGATACGCTTGAACAACATTTACCAGTCAATAACAAAGCCTATATGGCCCATGATTTTTCGAAAGATGATATTCTTGGAAGCATTCATAAAGCTGAGTAACAATAGCTAAGCAGTTTTAAACTAAAGGGGGCTGGGACAAAAGTAATTTTGTCGGCTCTTCGTCAACTGTTGTTGGTGAATCCATATTTCGAGTTCTAATCACTTCGTGATTAGGGCTCTTTTTGTTTTGATTTTGAAAACGTATAGTACTCGAGTTCTAAACCTCCAGAAGCTGCGATAGCCAAAACTGGCTCGTTTGATCGCCTTGATTTTATTATTAGAACCTTCCAAAGGACCATTTGAATAGTGTGTGGTAAAGGTGTTACGAATCTCATCATGATGGCTTTCAAGTGTTTTAATCGTGTTCTTCATTTCTTCAGAATACGTTTTGTTATTCCAAAATGCCGCATTGTAGTTATGCCAATCTTGATGTTGGACAGCTGACCGGACGCTGTTTAAGACTTGATAAGTTTGTTCTAGTTCTGAATCCAACGATAACAGCTGATGGACAACGTCGGTGGCAGCTATCCAGTAAGGAAAATTAGTCCACTTTTTGAATTGTTCAAAGTTAAGCTGTTCAGTTGGTACTAACAACAGCTTCCAGTAGCGCTTAAGGGCGTGAAATTCGCGAGAAGACGGGGTAAACTTCTTCATCACCTTGATTCTGGTTTTGTTAAACGCCCGATTTAGGGCGTTGATAATATGAAACTTGTCCATGACCACCATGGCATTGGGGAACACGGTCTGCACAAGCTTGGGGTAGGTATAATTCATATCAGTCACAATAATTTTGACGTTTTCTCGGGCAGCTTGATCGAAGCGGTAAAAATACTTCTCTAGTTTATTGATGGTTCGATAAGGGAGTAAGTCGATTAATTCATGGGTTTCGCCATTCATGAACTCAAAGCTCATGGCACCAGTAGCGCTCTTGGTACTCTTCACCTCATCCATTAAGATGATCTCTGGTAAATAGTGCCAATTGGTTTGAAAGTCTCGTTCAGCGCGCATTAACTGGCGGCCCACAAATGAATCTGATGCCGATACTTCATTGGCAATGTGCTTCAAAGAGACCGGTTCACCGAGCTTCTCTAGGCATTCTTTGCGGCTGGTGTTTGAAATTGTACAGTGTTTCGGAACTGCCACTGTTTGTGCAAGAAAGTTGCCGTGACATTCTTTACAGTGGAAATAGCGGCGCTTTAAGGCTAAGATGACGGTGTTGCTCAGAACCTTCGAGAATCTGATAGTGGTATTGCGCCAGCCGTAGTTAATAATCTTTTGATCATTGATAATCCCGCACTTGGGACAAGCCTTCGGCGTGTAATCCAAGTGGCCAGTTAAGCGAATAACCCCGTCTTCTCCAGTTTCACCGTCAGTAATTTTTAGGTTCTCGTCAGCTATTCCTAATAATAATTTTGTAGTATCATGACACATAGGGCATTTCCTTCTTTCTGAAAAATCTTCGTGGTGGTTGACTTGGATGAACGGACAGGAAATGTCCGCTTTTTTATTCTAGCCATAAATAAAAAATCTGTCATCAGTAATAGATGAAAATCTATTACCAACAACAGATATTGTAGAACCACATATTTGTAGGGGATTTGTAACTTCTAAGCAAAAACAGTTGAGGAATTATTAGTAGCATTGCAAAGCAACAGACATCGTAAGCTATTAGAAGACGGCTTGATAAGTTACAGGAGTGAAATAATGCTATGTCCGTGCTCTTTAAATGAATTTAGAAATATCTAAAGCGATGAGCGATTATGGAATAAAATTATTGGCGGAAGAAACCAAAAAATGCAAGAATTGATGTACTTGGCTAACATTAGATGTAAAAAATCAATATAGCTTCTTGAAAGTAGCTATAATTCTTAACGATGTTCGGGTTCTTTGGAAATCTTATTCTCTTTTTGTAGAGGTCTCGAAATCATAGCTGCTAGTTTATTGCAGCTGCTGTTTAAGTTCTGTAAACCATTTAAAATATTGTTGCGCAAAATAATTTTCTTTGGCATAAATAAAATATAGATCATGGGCAATTGTCCCGCGTTCAAGCGGTAGTTGTTTAATTGTCCCAGCTGCTAACTCTTTTTTGATTAATAAGCGATAAAGAAAGCTAATTCCTGATCCGGCACAGACCAATTGGCGAATTAAGGTTGGTTCAGAAATGGTAATTAACTGCTTAAAGTCATTTAAACTGATGTTTTCTTTTTGTGCCAAAGCAGTTAACAAGGTTCGTGATCCAGATCCGGGTTCGCGAATTAGCAGCGGGTAGGACGCTAATTCATTCCAACTAACAATTTTCTTTTTTGCTAAGGGATGAGTTGGGCTGCAAATGGGAATGAATTCTTCTTGGCTGAGGATATGGTATGAAAATTTAGCTTTATTAAAATTGCCTTCAATAATGCCAAAGTCCATTTTTCCAAGTTCGATTTGTTGTAAAATGTGTTGTGTATTTTCAGCTAAACAACTAATTTTTTGCAAATCATTTTTGAGTTGCAAAAATTCAATCAACTGACTACCAAAAACTTCACCTAATGAACGAGTGATTCCGAATTGAATCTCGTGTTTTTGGTGATCATCTTGTAAAATTTCCATTAACTGTGTTGTTTGCGAACGTATTCGGGTAAGAAAAACTGCTAATTCTTCGCCAGCAGGTGTAAGTTTCAGATAAGGCCGCTGATAATTAACTAATTTTATTTCTAATTGGTTTTCAAGCCGTTGAATTTGTTGGGTGACAGCTGGTTGAGAAATGAAAAGCTTAGCCGCTGTTTTAGTGTAAGAAAGGGTTTCACTTAAAATTAAAAAAGTTTGATATTCAGCAGTTATCATTGCAAGCTCCCATAAGTATTCATTATATTACTATAGCAAATAATAATTTTATTTTATGACTGATAGTTAGTATTATTAAAACATTACTTGGGAGGGAATGCTAGTGGAATTTTCAATAGTTTTAAAAACAAAGAGTTTTTGGTTAGCAACTGCGATGACACTGATTTGTGCTGTAATTGGTAGTTTGTTAGCACAATTGCCATATTTTTCGTTATTTGGAGCTTTAATTATTGCTTTGATTTTAGGGATGATATTTCAAACAGCAGGAACTTTAAAGAGTCAGGCTGGAATTGGAATTGGCTTTATTTCAAATAAATTTTTGCGTTTAGGAATTATTTTATTAGGATTTAAGCTAAATTTAATTCAATTGGCACAAGCGGGAATTAAAACGATTCTGTTAGCGGTGGTCGTGGTTAGTGGAACGATTTGTTTGACTTATTTTATAGAAAGAAAGTTTGGAGTCGAACCAGAATTAGCTATTCTGGCAGCCAGTGGAACTGGAATTTGTGGGGCAGCAGCAGTAATGGGAATTTCCCCGCAGATAAAAGTGCCGGCAAAACAAGCTGAACGTCAACGGGAGAATGAAGTTTTAGCCGTGGCAATTGTTGCAATTATGGGAACAATTTTTACTTTTATCGACCTAGGCTTAAAACCTTTGTTAGGGTTAAATGCCACTCAGTTTGGCGTTTTTGTCGGCGGATCATTGCATGAAATAGCTCATGCCGTTGCTGCTGGCAGTGCTGCTGGTTCAATCGGTTTAGACAATGCAATTATTACTAAGTTATCTCGTGTTTTAATGTTGGCCCCGGCAACGTTAGCCATTGGTTTCTGGTATCAAAAACACAGTCAAAAGACACAACCAGTTAGTGATAAAAAAGCTAAATTACCGATTCCTTGGTTTATGGGTGGCTTTATTTTAGCAAGTGTTTTAGGAACCTTTTTGCCATTTAGTACAGTAGCTTTAACAGCCTTGGTTAAAGTAGCTTATGTTTTTTTGGGGATGGCAATGGCAGCCTTAGGTATGAGTGTTAATTTTAGAGTTATTTTAAAAAGAGGGTTGCCGGCATTTGCTGCAGCTTTCATTTCATCAGTAATTTTGGCAATTGGAGTTTTAATTGCTAGCAAAATTTGGTTTTAAAAAAAGGCTCAGCAAGATTTTCTGGCTCTTCGTCAACTGTTGTTGGTGAATCCATATTTCGAGTTCTAATCACTTCGTGATTAGGGCTCTTTTTGTTTTGATTTTGAAAACGTATAGTACTCGAGTTCTAAACCTCCAGAAGCTGCGATAGCCAAAACTGGCTCGTTTGATCGCCTTGATTTTATTATTAGAACCTTCCAAAGGACCATTTGAATAGTGTGTGGTAAAGGTGTTACGAATCTCATCATGATGGCTTTCAAGTGTTTTAATCGTGTTCTTCATTTCTTCAGAATACGTTTTGTTATTCCAAAATGCCGCATTGTAGTTATGCCAATCTTGATGTTGGACAGCTGTCCGGACGCTGTTTAAGACTTGATAAGTTTGTTCTAGTTCTGAATCCAACGATAACAGCTGATGGACAACATCGGTGGCAGCCATCCAGTAAGGAAAATTAGTCCACTTTTTGAATTGTTCAAAGTTAAGCTGTTCAGTTGGTACTAACAACAGCTTCCAGTAGCGCTTAAGAAGCTGTCTAAAATCTCTTAAGTAATAGTGCTAAAAATGCTAAAACGACCATTTGCAGACTGGTGGTTAATTGACGCTCACAATTTTTCCAAAGTCGCCGACAATTCTCTAGCCAACTAAAAGATCGTTCGACTACCCAACGTTGGGGCATGACTTCGAATCGATGCAACTCATTGCGCTTCGCAACCTGCACGGTTGCGTTTAAATTACTGGCTACATCGAGCTGAAAATTAACGCCTGAATAACCACCATCAACTAAGACATTTTGAACCTGGCGTAAATGCATGGCATGTAAAGCGATCATTGCACTGGCCCCGTCTCGATCAGAGACGTTCGCTCGCGTCATGTGAATGGCCTGCGGAAAGCCATTGATATCAACTGCCAGATGGCGCTTAATCCCTGAGATTTTCTTACCAGCGTCGTAACCTTTGTTTTCAGCAGTAGCGGTGTTTTTGACGCTCTGAGCGTCAACGATAATAAAGGAAGTTAAAGCTGAACGTCCTTGGTAAGTTCGCCGAGCAATGACAATTTTTTTAAAACTTGTTCCAATAAAGAATCAGCCGTAGGCTCAGCTTTAGTTGACCAAATTTTGTAATAGTTGTAAACTGACCGCCATTCTGGGAAATCACCGGGGACTTGACGCCATTGGCAACCGATTTTCAAGACATATAGGACCGCACAGAAGACCTCGTAGAGGTCATATTTTCGAGGCTTAGTTCGCTTACGAAAATTTTCTAAAGCTGGTCGAATTAATTCAAATTGTTGCCGAGTAATATTGCTGGGATAATTTTTCATAGCTTAAACTCGCTTTTTACATAGAAGTATATCAAAAACCATAGATCTTGGACAGCTTCTTAAACCCAAAGTGGAATATATGCCCGAGGAGTGACAAGAGATCTGGTATGACAAACGTTGCAATGGCTACCAATGCAGCTGTGTGAAACACGAAAAAGATTGCATATGCTCCCAAAGCAACGAGAATAACGGCCAATACCGTTTCCCCTGTGCAATAGATTGCGGTCCGAAAAGCCATTTACAAAAATCAGCAAGCGGATGTTGGAAGAACCAAACAAACGGTGATAATACGATTGAAATAAGCTGATCCAGCGCGACTAGGACTTGATCTATAAATTGATCAAGCTGCCAATTCATCATTTTAAATGTCTCACTCATGTCCTTACCTCTATTCTCATTTTTCACGCACTTCACGTTTCCCATCGGGTCACCTATATGTTACTAATGTTTGTTGAACTTACAGGTGGTAACAATAGGGTACATCATTAGTTTTACTGGTTCTGGTGCAAATTTTCCTTGCTGACTTGATTTTAGTATACTGGGTGCCAAGAAACGAGGGATTGCGCGCATGAATCACTTTAAGGGACGCCACTTTCAAAAGGACATCATCTTAGTAGCCGTTGGCTACTATTTCAGATTCAGTTTCAGCTATCGTGACATCGTTGAATTGCTTCGGGATCGGGGTATCACTGTTCATCACACCACGGTCATGCGTTGGGTTCATCACTATGGCCCCATCTTTAAGGCTCTATGGCGTCGGCATCAAACAGCTCACGCTAAAAGTTGGCGAATCGATGAGACCTATATTCGAGTTAAAGGCCGTTGGGCCTATTTGTATCGCGCTATTGACAGTAACGGTTTGACCATGGATTTTGAGTTACGAAAACACCGCGATTATACCGCATCCTATCACTTTTTGAAGCGTCTCTTGACGACCAATGGTCGGCCTGATCGATTAGTCACTGATCAATATCGGGCAACACTGAAAGCAGTGAAGCAAATTTATTGAGCAAAATATGATAGACATTAAGTAATAAGTGTTACCCTTGAAAATGTAATGAAGAAACTATTGTGTTAGGAGGATTTTATGGATAAACGTAAAATTGTAATTGTTGGTGCTTCACATGGTGGTCATGAATCAGCAATTGAGCTGTTGGATAAATATAATGATGTAGATGTAACTGTTTATGAAGCTGGCGACTTTATTTCATTTATGTCCTGTGGTATGCAATTATACTTAGAAAATAAAGTTACGGCTGAAGATGACGTCAGAAACTTTGCTCCTGAAGATGTTGAAAAGAAGGGCGGTCATGTTTATGCCAACCATGAAGTAACCGCGATTCATCCTGAACATAAGACAGTAACAGTTAAGGATTTAACCAATAATTCTGAAGAAGAAGTTCAATATGATAAGTTAATTCTTTCATCAGGTGTAACGCCAAAGGTTTTACCAGTACCTGGCAATGATCTTAAGAATATCTATTTAATGCGTGGACGTGATTGGGCTTCTAAGTTAATGAGTGCTGTTAACAATCCAGCAATTAAGAATGTTGCTATTGTTGGTGCTGGTTATATTGGTACTGAAGCTAGTGAAGTATTTGCTAAAGCTGGCAAGCATGTAACTTTAATGGACATGATTGATCGTCCATTAGGAACTTACTTGAACCCTGAATTGCTTGATGTTTTGGAACCTACCTTTAAGAAGAATATGGACTTGAAGATGGGCGTTAAAATTGAAGGCTTCAACGGTAATGAAAAAGTTGAAAGCGTCAAGACCGATCAAGGCGATATACCAGCTGACTTGGTTGTTGTTTCAGCAGGGGTAACTCCTAATACTGATTGGATAAAGGGCACAGTTGATTTAGATCAAAGAGGCTGGATTAAGACTGATCCATACTTGAGAACGAATGTTAAAGACGTTTACGCTATTGGAGATGCAATTTTGCCACTTTCTATTCCAGCAGGTAAGCCAATGCCAATTGCTTTAGCTACTACTGCTAGAAGAGAAGCACAATATGTGGTTGATCATATCTTTGAAGATAAGCCAGATCGCGCTTTCAAGGGTGTTATCGGTGCTTCAGCTCTTAGCGTCTTTGACTATCACTTCGCTACTGCGGGATTAAATAAGTTTTCAGCTGCTAAGAATAAGCTTGATTATCAAACTAGCTTCTATGAAGATCATATGCGTCCAGCTTATGTCCCAGAAGCAGATAATCCTAAGGTATATGTCAGCTTAACCTTTAATCCATATACTCACCAAATCTTAGGCGGTGCTGTCCTTTCTAAGTATGATATTACTGCTCAAGGCAATGTTTTAGCTTTGGCAATTAGTCATAAGATGCGCTTGGAAGACTTGGCTGAACAAGACTTCTTCTTCCAACCAGGATTTGACCGTCAATGGAGTTTGCTTAACCTAGCTGCTCAACATGCATTAGGTATGGCAAGATTCTAATTTAATCGTTAATAAAAATAAATTATAAAGATAAAAACTAGTCATGTTTTTAACGGCTCTTTGTCAAATGGTGTTGAAGGATAGTTTCTATCCTTTGGAGATCTCCTCGTGTGGGAGATCTTTTTTGTTTTTTTATTAGTTGCGGCGTTTAATCTGGTGTGTCGTCTGAATATCGTACTTGAAGGCATAACAAATAAGCCTACCATCGTGACGTTATTGTGGTAGATAATCTAGGCAATCAGCTGGTAGACGCGTGTGAACATATTGGCCTGATTGGAGAAGCCATAACAAGCACGTTTGAGCTCCTTGATCTTACGGTTGATGCCTTCTATCGGTCCGTTAGAGTAGGACGATTTGGCGGCATTAATTACTCCATTAAGATTCTTTCGTAGGGTATGCATGGCCGTATCTAGGGGCGTGCCGTTAGGCTGATAGTTAGTGATGATATTCTTGAGTTCATCAGCGTGACGCCCCATCAAAGCATCGTGGAGATCGATGTAGGTTTCATAAGCTGTTTTGAAGGCCGGAAACGTATCGGTTCCAATATCAATAGCGTTCTGTTCGGTCGAGTACTCATTCAGGCCGAAGAGGTAGCGGCTCTTTTGTGCGTCAGGGGTGGCCTTGTGGAATAGGCGCCATAGTGATTTCAGTACTTTATATTCCCGCGAATGCTTGTCGAGTTGCTTTAAACATTGAGTGCGAATGGTATCCATCGTCCGGCCCATTAATTGAATAATGTGGAACCGATCAATAATGAGTTCGGCGTTAGGGAATAGTTCGTGCACGAATGCCTGATAGGAGGCGTTCATGTCCATGATGACGCGTTGAACCGCGGCCCGTTCTGCGGTGCTGTACTGACTAAGAAAGAACTGTTTGATGGTTCTATTAAGGCGGTCGCTAAGTACTTTAACTGATTTGTGAGTGTCGGCGTCAATGCAAATAAACGACATGGAGCCGTGCGTGGAACGGAATTCATCAAAGCATAGATTAATCGGTAACCGGCGGCTCGCGTGTGGATGAATATTAGCCGTCAAAATACGCTGAACTGAGTTTGTCGAAATACCGGTGAGACTGGCGATAGTCTTAGCCGGGAGTGATTTACTGGCTAGCTTCAGCACATGAGTCGCTAGTCCGTGACCGATGGCGTGGTTGGTTGATACCACTGGAGTGGTGGCCGTACAAGTGCTATGGCAGTTACTACAACGCCAGCGTTGCTTGTTTAGCTCTAGAATTACGGGCCGGTCCATGGGTCCTGAAATGTGGACATGAGTGAGCTTGTGTCCGTTAGGGTGCAACGTATTGTATCCACAGCTGGGACAGCGCCTGAGTGTGTAGGTAAGCTCTGCCTGGATGACCAAATACTTTTTGTGACCCGAGCCCCGACCATTAAATTCCTCACGAGTACCGAACACCTGAATGTTTGTGTCTGTAATTCCCAGTAATTTAAGTGTATTATCTAGTTGAGACATCTATTCCTACCCCGCTTATCTTGAGTTTCGTCGCTTAAAGCATAGCACTAGGGAGGCTTAGATGCTTTTTTTGTTATCAAAAAGGGCCTAGTACTTTTGGAATGGAAATACTTTCCAACACCAAAAATTCTAGACCCCTAAATTTGCGATCTACCACGTATGTTTAAATCAAATTTATTTTAAATATACCTTGTACAGTGAAGTTTACTGATTGTGTGATTTATGATAAAAGATTAATCTTTTATCATAAATCACACAATCAGTAATACATAAGTTAAGCTCAATCTTATTTACGTTTGGCAAGGCCTTCACGAATAATTTTTTCTAAGACATCAACAATTTTTTCGTCATTCTCAAAAGCGATGCGTTTAACTTCTTTATATGTGCTCATGCGAAGTTGAACGGTTTTAGTTCTTTCTGTTTCGAATTGGTATGGACTTTTTAGATTTTTAAGTTGTTCAGATGCCTTTTTACTAACTTTGTTTAAAAAATCTTCTGCCATGATAAATTACTCCTCTAACTGTTGAATTCTAAGTATTTGTTCATTAAGAACCATTTGGTACATTTGGATTGCTCTTTTATCCCAATGGTCTTTATTCCGTATTCCTTCATTAGCAAACGTTTTAACCCGTTCTTGAGTTCTAATTGAGTTTGAAAAGACCCCTTCGCCAAAAAAGTCTTTTGCTTGTGCAGAAATTTCAGTATCAACTTTTGCACGTGGCTTCATTAAGTACAATATGGCACCAACTAACTGAAAACTTCCATTGTATTGTTCACGTAGTTCACCTAAATGCGTAGCTGTTTTTAAAGAACTTGTATATGACTGCTTTTGAGTTTGTAAGACAATTGAGATGAAATCTGAAGCCATGATTGCGTTATTAGTAAAGACATTTATTGTTGGTGGTACGTCAATAAAAATATAATCGTAATTTTGTTTTAACTTTGAAAGCATTTGTGGTAATAGAATATTACGTTTAACCCGACTAACTTTTTCTACAGCACCAATCCATAAAGACAATGTCCAATCTGTAGGAATCATATCAATTTGGTTTGTAACAGACACAATAGATTTAGACAAATTCCCTCCAAGAAGGCCCTCATATAATGAAAGTTCCGGCTTTAAATCGGCTTTATAAGTCTCCTTCATAATTTCAGTTGCATTTCCCTGGGGATCGAAATCTATAAGTAGTACTTTTTTCCCCTCTTGACCCAATAAATAGGTTTCCATTACAGTCAAGGTGGTCTTACCAACGCCACCTTTAAAGTTGAAGTTTAATAGTGTTTTCCCATTCATAGTAGCACCTACCTTTACATAAACATTTTACCATGATTTATGATTAATCACAAATTTTATATGATTTATGATTAATCATAAATCATATCCATAAAACTATTTACTTAACCTTTGCAGAATGATATGCTTTTTTCATAAACAAAAAATCCCAATCCACTCGGGATTGGGATTTTTGCAGTATTGACAAGTAGCTATCTTGCAACTACCTAGTCCAAGCAATTTTCACCGCCAAGTTAAAATTGCTTGAAAAAATTGTAATCTTGTTTACGTGCTAATTATACCGCAAGCAAACCTTAAGGGCAAGCAAAGGTAAACTAATTAAAACGAAGATAAGACCAATGGACTAAGTAGCTTGTAATAACTACTTAGTCCATTTTTAGTTCTTAAAAATTAAAAAAGTTGCCGACTGGGCAACTCACAAACAGACACATGCTGGTGAAACTACAAAGCCGATCACGACCAATGTTCGCTTTGTAATTCAGTTAGAGCATATCAGATTTGTATTTTAAAGCAAATCAAATGTTTTAGCAACTCTCTTTTGAGACAGCGTGTGTCAGTCAAGAAAGGGAGTTTTTATTATGACAAAATCAACAGATTTCAATTACTATGACGCCAATAGCGTATATGGATCCTTGTTTTTCCAGTTCCCTAAGGTATTAATGTATGGCGAGCAATACAAACATTTAAGTGATGCCGCTAAGCTAGCTTACATGGTACTAAAAGACCGGCTAGAGTATTCTTTACGCAATCACTGGATTGATGAGGAAGGGCACGTCTACTTTATTTTTACCAATCAAGAACTTAAAGATTTATTCGACTGCTCAAATGATAAGTTAGCAGCCGTGAAAAAAGACTTGGAACGTGCAGGACTACTTTATCAAAAAGCCATGCATTTCAATCCCAAAACTGGCAAAAACGAACCCAATCGACTTTACCTGGCCGAACTAGATATGCAGTCAACTGACGTCTATTTACGCGGTGAATATGCTCAAAAAGAGCCGCAAACCCTTGCTACGAGCGAAAATCCGAAAATTGGACGTTCGCGGGAGACCGTTGGAACCCTTGCTACGAGCGAAAATCCGAAAATCGGACATTCGCGAAAGTTCGTTGACAACACTCCGCAAACCCTTGCTACGAGCGAAAATCCGAAAATCGGACACGATCTAGATAAAGAACTTAAAGAAAGAGATACTAATAGATACAATATAGATACTCAAAAGTTGGACTTTTCCACAGCCCATTTTTCACCAGCAGAAATTCAAAAGCAAAACCAGGATTTGGTGAACCATGCTAATGACTTCTTAACTGATGAAGACAGTGGCTTACCGGTTTTCTTAGAACCCGAAGCTGTGCAACTACTTAGTTTTTGGTGCCGTACCCCGCAACAAATGCGGCGCTTCATTGGCATTATCTTAAATGCTAAGTACCGAGTTGAGAAAGATCACAAAGATATTGGTGTCATAATCCTACTTGGTGATGAGGAACTGAGACCTTTAATGACTAAAGCCTTAAGACGCTACTTTAACGCCCTAAGAAGCAATGAAAAGCATATCAAGAACGTGGAAAACTACTTGTACGGCACCATGCAAAACCTATTTGGCGTTTGGTGGAATAAACAAGCGGCTAGAGAATATGCGGCCAAACACCCCGAAGAACAGAACACTGACAATGAGCGTTCTTGGAATTAAACGCCATATAAGCTCATTTAAGCCGTTTTAAGTGTTACATGCATAATTATATTAAAATCGCTTTAAAATCGCTTAGAAGCAAAAATAGACACCTTGAGTGGCTGAATTGGCGCTTGGTGGAATAAACAAGCGGCTAGAGAATATGCGGCCAAACACCCTAACGATGAGCGTGCTTAAAACTAAAAAGCTATATAAGGCCATTTAAGCTGTTTTAAACAGATAGAGCATAATTATATTAAACGAGTTTTAAAATGCGCTTACGGGCACTTTAGGAACGTTGTATAAGTGCCATTGCGGAAAGGACAGCAAACTTAAATTCACAACTTTTAAAGAAGCAGGCTAATTGAGATGGTACTCAAAGATTAGTATAATGTGAGTAGTAATAAAGGTGGGCGAGAAAATCATGGCAGTTAAGGAAAAGAAACGCGTACAAGTCCAGATTGACAAAGAATTGGCAGATAATACCGAAGCCGTTTTAAGCCAGTTAGGTCTAAACCCAACTACCGCGATCAATATGTTTTATAAGCGGATCGTAGCTGACGCAGCATTACCGTTTAAACCAGCCCTGAGCGAAGCCGAAAGAGCTAATTTAAGCCTTTTAAAGGCTACTAAAGAGACACCAGTAACAGAGTTCAAAGACGCTAAAGAAGTCGCTGATTGGCTCAATGATCCAGATGAGGACTAATGGCTTATCAGATTAAATAAATTAATAACTGGGAAGTGTGATGAACATGAAAGATACAATCACAATTAATGACTTTTTTGAAATTGCCAAAGAAACTGATTTAAAAGATTTACTTGATAAGTCATTACATGAGCCAGATCCAGAAAAGCGCAAAGTATATGACGCTTTATATACCTACTTTTTAGATAAAAGGCAAGATGAGGTTATTAAGCGAAGGGACTTTGTCCGTTGATAGATAAACCCCAATATATAATTGTTGCTGGTATTAACGGAGCAGGAAAAAGTACGCTATACGATACATTTCCCATCTTGTTTGACAAAACAAAACGGATTAACGCTGATGAACTTTTAAGACAAATGGGTGGCGATTGGCATAAAGATAGTGACAACTTAAAAGCCATGAAAGAAGAAATCAAACAACTACACTATGCTTTAGATCACCAGCAAAGTATTCACGTAGAAACAACACTGGCAGGTAGAGGCAAAGCTCAACTCAATTTGATTGACAAAGCTCACAAAAATGGGTTTGAAGTGACTTTATTATATGTTGCTTTGCGAGATGAAAATTTAGCTATCCAAAGGGTCAACGAACGGGTACAAAAAGGTGGCCACGGTGTTCCAGTAGCAACGATCAAGAAACGTTATCAGCAATCCAAACATAATTTGCCATTAGTGGCCTTTAAATCTGATAAGGTCATGATCTATGATAATAGCGAAAAGTTTACCTCTGTTTATGCAAGAGAGAAGGGACAAGTTTTTAAGAACGATTTGAGGCATTTTCCTTGGATAAACCAAAATATTACTTATCCAGAAAAGGTGCAAAAGCAGTTACAAAATTTTGCAGATCAAAACCCAGAAGTAAAGCCTAAAAATGATCCAGAAAATAAAAACGATCGGCCTAGTTATTAGGTTGATCGTTTTTTAATTTATCCGGTTTATGGGCGTTAACATAGTCAGCAAATATTTTTAAAAGTTCTTCGGTTTGTTCGACCGAGAGGTTATCAGCTTGAAAGTATTTTTCGAGCAAAGCCCCTTTTTGAATTAATCGGCGAGAACGGGATTTGCGGGCTTGCCGATTTTCATAGTATTTAGATTGCCGTAATTTAAAATCTTCCCGCTCAATTTTTGTTTTAAACGCGCTTGCTGCTCG
>NZ_CP019983.1 GCF_002982135.1 Pediococcus inopinatus
ATTCGACAACTTTCAGAAGAATTGAAATTATCAAACAAGCTATTAATCAACGTATTAATAGTATTAATGGCTTTCGAAGCAAACACACTTATAAAGTCAAAAACCATCTAGAAATAGACAACCAAGGCGTTAAAATGCTTGCTAACTTTGGCAAGCAAAAACGGCAAGACCGACAACCAAATCAGCAAGATAAAACGACAAGAATGACAAGATTGATCACATCTTGCTGAAACAACTTGATGTTAAAGATCAACAAATTGCAAATTTACAACAAGCCTTAGACCAGCAACAAAAATTACAGATAGCAACGGTAACAGAAACCATCGATTAAAAGAGCACATTCGGAAATTGAGTGGATTGCTTGAACCTTCTAGTGCAACTCAACAGCAACAATCAAACGACAAGCAAGATCAAAGTCATATTGTCGATGAAAAGAAAAAAGAATACATAAAAATAAAGTCAATAAGAGTTGGTGCATTTTTGGTAAAAATTAAAGGTGAATTAAGAATGGAAATAGAACCTAAGATAATGTCTCAAGTCAAAAGTATTTTAGGAGAGTTTGGAAACAAGTATTTAACTAGTAAGGGTTCTCTGAAACGAAATAATGTAATTAATGACTTGGATAAATTTGACCGTGAATTGATGACAAAGCTATTTAAAGATCCTTTAATACATAAAAATTATGTAGAAAAAATTGCTGACACTGAAGTATTTAGACTCAATCAATTTATTGAAATGTTTGAATATAAAGAATTTTGGGAAAACAGTTACACCAAATATACAAATAAAATTGGTTTAACAGCTAATGGAAAATTTATTGATGAATCTGCTGATGTTGTTTTGGATTTTCCCTTTAAAGATACTGTTTTAAAAGCTGGTATGACTAAAGAAGATCTGGATAAAGATGAATCTGCTGATGAACCATTTTTAAACGAAATCATTGCTAAACCTGAATTGGTTGCCATTTCTCTGGAAATATGACACACTTTGATTGATGAGACACGAATTGGGGGATGAATGCGGTTTGGATATTTTATACTGTGGAGATGACCACATGTTTTCGGGTTGATTATTTCAATCCTCTCACTGACAAAACACGCGCAAGAACCACTCAACATCTACATTTTAACTGGACAATTGTATAATCGTCATCAGCAATTTCAAGCGCTGACTGACGATCACGCAGCCTTTTTGAATCAACTGGTCAAGCGGGAAAATGTCGATAGTGGCGTTACCAAAATTGACATTACCACTCAGTTTGAGGCGGATTTGCCCAAGGCGAACATCAACACGTTATGCACGCCCTATAGTATGTTGCGGCTGTATAGTGATTTGGTGCCGCAATTTTCCGATCGGATTCTGTATTTGGACGCTGACGTTGTGTGTCGCCGGCCGTTTGAAGATTTTTATCATCAATCACTGGCAGGAACTGATTTTGTTGGCGTATTGGATCATTACGGTCGTTGGTTCTTCCATCATCAACAGAGAGCATTTGATTACATTAACTCGGGGATGCTCCTGATGAACCTGGATATGATCCGACAAGACAAATTACTGGCCCGCTGCCGGGAATGCTGCCGAAAATGGCCGATGATTATGCCGGACCAGTCCGCGATGAATAAGCTGGCCAAGCACAAGGCTTTTGCCCCTGAAAAATACAATGAGCAACAGGATGTTCAATCTGACACCGTTTTTCAGCATTTCTCCACCCGCTGGAAATTATGGCCGATCGTCCACACGGTTTCGGTCAAGCCTTGGGAAGTTGATAAAGTTCACCAGCAACTTCATTTGCATGAATATGATGATATTTTAGCCGAGTATCAGGAGATTATGGCTGAATTGGATGCTGAAGGGGAATTGGAAACTGAGTGAGGGTGCGATGCGAGATGTGTTGCTCTTAGAATCTTAATGAACGAGCTGATTATTCCTGTTTTTGGAATGATTGGCTCTTTTTATATTTTGTCTTGATTGGATTGGTGTGCAGGAAGTGGAAGAATTATCGATTGGTTGGTGGGGTTAGGGGATTTTGAGATCCCTCCGGCCTTTAAAATACGCTCCGACGCAACTGAGGCTAACTTCTAAGTGCACTTTAATTAAAGTCCCAAACCCAGGGACTTCAATCAAATTACCCTTAGAAACCGCCTCACCCGTTGCTCGTCGCGCTCTGATTTTTCACATACTCCCTATACAAAGGAGTCGTTTTCACTAACTGTTGGTGGGTTCCCTGGCCCGTTACCCTGCCGTTTTCTATGAAATAAATTTCGTCGGCGTTGGTAATTGTGCTTAGCCTGTGGGCGATCACCAATGTTGTTCGATTGGCCATCAACTGGTCCAGCGCTTTTTGGACCATCATTTCGGACTCAGAATCCAGGCTCGCCGTTGCTTCATCCAACATTAAGATTTTTGGATTACGCAGGAAGGCCCGGGCAATCGCCAATCGTTGGCGTTGGCCCCCCGATACCTTGACTCCACGCTCACCGACTTCCGTGTCCAAGCCCCGAGGCATCTTCTGGACAAATTGCGTTGCGTAAGCCATTTCCAAGACATGCCAAAGCTGTTCATCGGAAAAATGCCCCGGCAAACCATAGGTTAAATTGTAACGAATCGTTCCAGACATGATCGCAGCGTCTTGGCCGACCAGGCCGATTTGCTGGCGCCAATCGGCAAGTTGAATATCAGTAATATTGGTATTGCCAATCGTGATGCTGCCCTCGTTAGGTTCATAAAAACGTTCAATTAAGCTGAAAATGGTTGATTTGCCACCGCCGGATGGTCCGGCAAAGGCAATGACCGAATTGGGTTCTGCCGTAAACGACACGTCGGATAAAATGGGGTGATGCTGATCATAAGAAAAACTGACGTGGTTCATCTGAAGTGTTTGATCGCCAATATCCAAATCCGTTCCAGTCAGACGATCTTCTTCATGAGTTTGCAATAATGCCTGGATTCGAGTGGTTGAGCCACTTGCCTTGGCAACATCAGACATGAATTGGCCGAGAACCGCAAATGGACTAATCATTTGAACCAGGTACATCAGAAATGAAAATAAGGTCCCAATATCAATGGCACCTTCCCGAACCCGGATCGCACCATAGCCCAGAATTCCCAGGACCATGGCCATCATGACCATGCCCATTACAGGTCCGGCAATTGAATCATAGATCGCTTCTTTTAACCCGATGCGATAAAGGCGATACATCCGTTTATCGCCGGCTGTTCGTTCTAAGTTTTCTGCGGTAGACGATTTGACTAGACGGACTTCGCCCAGCATTTCACCGGCTTTACCATTGAGATCTGCCAGTGCGTCCTGTCTCGCTCTGGCAACTTTGTGGGATTGGCGGACAATTGGCAGCAGGCAGATCAAGACGAGCGGAACGGCGATAAACATAATGATAGCCATCCGCCAGTCCATGATGAGCATTAAGACCAATGCGCCAACCAGTTGCAGAATCGAAGTTGCGGTTTTGGGAACCGAATTGGCCAACAGTTCCTTGACCTGTGTGGAATCATTGACCAACCTGGACGTTATTTCGCCAGATTTGGTTTGGTCAAAATAACCCACCGGCAGGGTTAAGATTTTATCCCAAAGTGTTGTTCGCAGCTTATAGACGACGTCTTCACCGAAGAAGCCTAAAATACTGCCGGAAAAGGCTCCAATAATGGTACTGAAAACGAATAGTAAAATGACGGCAACGATTAGGCCGACATCCATTGAATGACCGATTGAGTTGATGATCCCCTTGGCGATGCCGGGAACCATCAATTGCATCGCCGTTGCGACAACTCCTAGAAAAAAGCCAAGCAGCAGTTGCCAGTAACGGGGGTGAATTCGGTTGATTAGGCCCATAAATGTTTTAAAGTTAAACTTGGTATTGTTCTTGGACTGAGCTTGCATCAAAATTATCCCCTAAATCCTTCTAATGATGTGTATACATCCATTGTTATCCCAAATATCCTAGCATAGCAAGCCTTAATTTTACACCAATTTCATCATTTAAAGGGCGATTTTTAGTGAATTGCCATTTTTAAACGTCCCGTATGATGAAATAATGTCATATTTGGGGTAGAATGGTTCTGTTCATGATTTTAACTTCTCGGAAGAAAGGATGACATTGGTAATGACTAAACGGACATCAAAAGTGTTTACGTATCATGATTTTGATGATGACGTGGTCTTTACCAAAAATCAAAATGCCACCATTCCTGAGGGCTACATTTGGCTGCATCAAAATTGGTTTTACCGCGTAACGGCGACGGTCGTCTACTGGGTGGCGGTTGTTGTCAGCTTCGTTTATTGTCGGCTGTATTTGCGGACGTCTTTTCGAAACAAACGGTGTCTGCGCACCCAAGGCAAACGGGGCGCCTTCATTTATGCCAACCATACCCAGCCGACGGGGGATGCACTTTTACCGATGCTGGTCGCAATACCCCGGCGGGCGTATCCGATTGCGGAACCTGCCAACCTTGGTATTCCAATCGTCGGTCGTCTCTTGGCGATGGGTGGTGCGTTGATCCTACCCGCGAAATTATCACAAATGATCCAATTCCAGCGGGCGATGAATGCTCGATTGGACCAGCATCAACGAGTGTTTATCTATCCCGAAGCCCATGTTTGGCCGTATTACACCAAGATTCGTCCGTTTCCAGTTGGCGCATTCCATTATCCAGTCGCTGCCGACCTGCCCAGCTACAGCATGACGATTACATATCAAAAAGGCCGACTGTTGAGCCGACCCAAGGAGGTGGTATACTTCGACGGTCCGTTTATGCCGGACAAGTCACTTCCGCGTAAACAACGCCAACAAAAACTCCACGATCAGATTCATGCCCAAATGGTGACCCGCAGTCACCAAAGCAACGTGTCATTTATGACCTACCAGCATCAATCACATTAATTTAAGGGGGATTCATTATGGAAAATCAAACCGTGCCAATTTTTTACGCTGTCGATGACAATTATGCACCTTATCTGGCAGTTTCACTGGCTTCACTGGTCGCGCATACATCACCGGACAGGCATTACCAGGTGATTGTGTTGTGTGATGATCTCAATACCGACAATCAAGGGCGGCTTAAAGCCTTTGAAACGGACAACCTCAAAATTCAGTTTGTTTCAATTAATGACCGCTTGAAGCAAGAAATTACTGATAAGAATAACAAACTACGCAGTGACTACTTTACCTTTACAATTTATTTCCGGCTGTTTATTGCTGAATTGTTCCCCAAATTGGATAAGGCGCTCTACCTGGATGCGGACACGGTGGTTTTAAAGGACGTGGGTGAATTATTTGATACCCAGCTGGGGGATAACCTGGTTGGCGCAGTGCCGGATCACTTCGTCGGCCAAACTCCGGAAACGATTGACTATGTTGAACAAGCCGTTGGGATTGATTCACAGAAATACGTTTGTTCCGGCGTGTTGTTGATGAACCTGGCTGAAATGCGCCGTTTAAAATTCGCTGAACACTTTTTGCAGCTCTTGAACAAGTACCATTTCAAGTGTTTGGCCCCGGATCAGGACTACATGAATGCCATCGCGAGAAATCGAATTTATTATTTGAACCCGTCATGGCACATCCAAATCACCACGCCACAGGATGTTGACCCCTGGCTGATTCACTATAACTTATTTGCCAAGCCGTGGCGCTATGATGATGCCCCTCGACAAAGCTATTTTTGGACCTATGCCAAACAAACCGATTACGAGACCATGTTAAAACAGCAGCTCGCAGATATGAATCCTAAAGAAGTTGCCCGTGATCAGAAGAATCAGTCCGATTTGATTCCATTAGCCGTTGATATTATTAAGACCCCAACGACATTTTACGCCATGGCCAAGCAAGGAGTAAAAATTGCCCTATAACTTTTACTCCTTGGTTGGCGAGCGTGACAAAGTGATTCAAAACATTGCTGAAAACGTCCGTCAGGGAAAATTTAATCAAAAAGTCGAACTACATGATCCAGTACTGACACTTACCGAGCAGCATGAGGTGTTGGACCACTTCTTGAAGCTTCACCAAACTAAACGTTATCATTGGCGGGCAGCCGAAGTCCGGTCGGTCATGAATATGGCTGCGAGGATGATGAATCCCAATTTAAAAGTTGAGGGGACTGACAATTTAAAGGCATTGGAATGGCCGGCAATCATTACCTGTAACCACTTTTTTAGCCCGATTGACAACCTGCTGGTTCGATCAGCCCTGAATCAACCTGATTTGTCGGTTGTCGTTCAGCTCACCAACCTTAAAATGCCCGGGAAGCTGGGATTTTTTATGACATACGCTGATACGATACCTGTCAGCGACAGCGTCAATTACATGGGCAAGGGGTTTATTGCCCTTTTGCAAAGTAGCTTGGCACGCAAACAGTCAATTCTAATTTATCCGGAACGGGAAATGTGGTTCAACTATCGCAAACCGCGGCCGCTTGAACGGGGAGCGTACTACTACGCCGTTAGATTGAATGTGCCAATCGTGTCCTGCTTTGTTTCGATGGTTGACGCCCCGACCAAATCGGATCCGCATGGCATCAATTATACGGTCCATGTGTTACCGCCAATTTATCCGGATGCGGTCGAAAAGTCGGCCACATCACAGCGGGAAGCTACCGAAAAGATGCGCCAAATTGATTACCAACAAAAAGTTGCTGCCTATGAAAAGGCCTATGATCGTCAATTCACTAAGGATTTTAGTCCAGACGACATTGCTGGTCATTATCAATAACTAAATGGACAACAAAAAGGCATGACCGTGAACAAAATGATCTTTCATTCACAGTCATACCTTTTTTAGGGTCGAATAACGAATTAGTTAGGTAGATTGCAAATTTAATCCGAATTTTTGGACAAATTTGTCAGCATAACCTGATACGGTGTTTGCCAGTCGAGTATTTTAAGCGGTCGCTGGTTAATTTGGAGTAACGTCGTCGTTAAATCTTGAGCACTAATGTGCTCAAAACGAGTCCCTTTAGGATAAAAATAACGTAAATTCCGATTAAAGCGTTCATTACTACCACGTTCAGCTGGAGTATAAGCATGGCAGTAATAGGTCTTAATACCATATTGTGATTCAAGTGATACTAGCCCACTAAACTCAGTGCCACGGTCCACAGTAAAGCTGTGCACCGGATCATTAAAAGTGGTTAGGAACTTAGTTAGTGCTTCATTAACAGTCGCTGTCGTCCGATCTTTTAACCGGTATGCCCAAAGGAACCGTGATTTTCGATCGATTAAAGTTAATAAAACTGCCTTACTATGCCCACGAGGACCAACGACTGTATCTAGTTCAAAATCGCCGATGCGATTACGTTGATTAATCATCATGGGACGCTGTTCAATAAATAACCCCTCAAAAACATTGAAAGAATAGCCCCTAATATCTATAATGTAGATATTGGGGGCTATTTTAATTTATTTTTTTATAAGTGCCCCTAAACTATAGCTATTGATTCAAGATTTCATGGGAGCCAGTTGCAACCAATAACAAAATCAATTCATCATGATCTAGCTGATAAATAACAATCCAGTTGTCATAATTTTTACCATAGTTGCCATATCTGGCAGGGTGAAATTCACGATAGCCACGCCAATTTCCTTTTAATGCATGATCTTTAATCTGTTTCAAAACAAGTACATCTTGTTCAACAATTGCTTCTAAACAAGGCTTCAAGACAGTTATTGGGAAATGTTTTTTGACTAGTTTTTTTAATTCACGTTCAAAAGATTTGGTCTGTTTAATTTGCATCTAACTTATCGATCCAATCTTCAAAGTCAGTCAATGAACCCATGTTTTTGACCTGCCCTGTTTCTGCTTCTTTTTTAGCGGCTAAGGCTTCCGGAGAATCTAAAAAGCTGACTAATCGAACTTCATTATTGGCCGCTTTAACTAACGATAAGCGTATATACTCAGAAACGGTTAGCCCTTGTTTTGCTAGATTAGCTTTAGCCCGTTCACTAATGTCAGGTGTTACACGAGTTGAAATTGTCTTGTTTTTAATAATAGTATTACTCATTCTAATCCGCCTCCTTTAAGTTTACCATCGTACTACATTATAATATTCGATTTTTAGGTTTTCTGCAACTAAATTAATTTTAAAGTAAAGGAACTAACAGCTTATGCAACAAATTGTCCTACCCATCAAAGATTCAAACGTTCTTAAAGAGGTTCAAGATACGTTACTCAATAACTTTAAAGCTGGCCGACGTAACTATACGATTTTTCAAGTTGGTAAAGCGACGCTACTGCGAGTGAGTGACGTTATGGGCTTAAAACAGGCCGATATTTTTAATCCGGACGGTTATATTAAACAAGATGCGTTCATTCACGACCGAAAAACAGGCAAGCCTAATACCTTGTACCTTAAACCAGTTCAAACAGAGCTTTTATTGTATCGTCAATGGCTGCTTGATCATAAACTAGAATCTGAATGGCTCTTTCCGTCCATTCAACACCCAGAACGGCATATTACGGAAAAACAGTTCTATAAAATCATGAGCAAAGTCGGCGATCTTTTAAGCATTAATTACCTTGGTACCCACACTATGCGCAAAACTGGGGCTTATCGCGTTTATACGCAATCCAATTACAATATTGGCTTAGTCATGCACTTATTAAATCATTCAAGTGAAGCCATGACTTTAGCTTATTTAGGCTTAGACCAAGCCAGTACCGAAACTATGTTAGATCAAATTGATTTTGGTTAGTTTTATTTGGATTTTTAGTTGTTGCCGAAGGCAACTTCTGAGACAGATTTTAAGCACAAAACCTCCACTAATTTTTAGTGGAGTATAAGTGCGCATTAAACTCATTTCATTCCGTTTAACGACGCTAAAAAATAGCTAACTTGATCATTAAACTAAAAGGTTTTTTTTAGTTCAATGTGCATTTACACGTCAACTAACTTTGACGTGTTTCGATATCCCAAAAATTGTATTAGATTTCGCTGCGCTCAAACAAATCTTTTTAATTGCTTTACACCGTTTTTCTTTCTAAACTTAATCACAATCTTTGAATAACTAACTATAAAAAGATGCCTTTAATTTAAACCTGAAATAATTAGCTAATGTTAGGAGTAACTCAGATGGACGAAAAGAAAGTATTAAAGCCCATTGATGAAATGCTTGCTGATCCATGGCAAGTTGATATTCAAGAATTGTTTGAAGCTTCTGTCAATGAACCTGACGAGATTAAAAAGAATTTGTATGATTCCTTATACACTTATATTTTGCAAAAAAGGCAAGAAGATATTATTAGTCGTCCAGGTTTCGTCATTTAGCCCTCTAAGAGCCTGTTGAGGGCTTTTTATTTTTCCTTTGGTATAAATATATAAACAGTCTTAAAACCGCTAGAAACGAGAAATAAGGCCCTTAAAAACGAACATAGCCGCTAAATTCTTGTTAAGATTCAGAAAAACTAACTGTTTGCTGTCAATGGTAGCGGACGAGCGCAGCGTGGGAGCATAAGGAATTGACAGCTCTAAACCAGTCTTAACACTGAATTGGCGAAAGCCAAAGTTTCTATAAAACTTTGCTTTCCTGCCTAACGGCGAGTGAAAAAGCAGTCAAGCTGGCTCAGCTTGGACGGGGTTCGGGGCGTCAGCGCCCGAATTAATGTGGCTTGCCACACCTTTTAAGCAACGAACAGCGTGAGGCGCAAGGAGCTGTGCGACTGGAGTTTAATGCGAGCCGTTTTTTGGCTCACTCCTTTGTGTTTTTTTTGTTTTAGGTTTGTATCTCGTACAGTGGTGCCTCTTATATACCTCTTTTATAAACCTCTTTTAAACCTCTTTTAGACCCCTCTTGCGCCTTACTCTCCCAAGGCTCACAGAAGGTTATCAAGTACCTTTTGTCTGTTTATCAAGTACCTTTTGTCTGTTTATCAAGTACCTTTTGTCTGTTTATCAAGTACCTTTTGTCTGTTTATCAAGTACCTTTATAAGTTCTGTACTTGATAAAAAGGTACTTTTATTTTAATATGTGTTTGAGGTGATAATCATGTCTAATGAGTTAGTTAAGTATGATCCTGAGTTGAATACTATTCCCTTGAGAAAATTTACCCCAATTGAGATGAATTTATTTTTTTCAATTGTTTCCCGCATGCGGGATCAAGGGAATAAAACTGTTCGTTTCTCTTTTGACCAGTTAAAAGAGCTTAGTAACTATAAACCAACCGCAAATAAACGTTTTATTGATGATATTGAAAATACATACCAAAAGATCCTCAGCCTTAGGTTTGGCCGTAGAAGTAAGAGTGGCTTAAATCGTGAATTTTTTGTTATGTTTACTGAATTTGAAATTAAAGGTGAAGCTGAAGAACCTTATGTTGATATTCAGATTTATCCCAAGGCATTGAAACTTCTAAATAATCTTGAAAGTTGGGTTCGTTATGCCCTAACAGAATTTAGAAATTTAAAAAGCAGTTACGCTAAAACAATGTTTCGTCTAATTAAGCAATTTCGAACTACTGGCTATTCTTATTTCTCTAAAGAAGATTTTTTTGAATTGCTTGATATACCTAAAAGTTATTGGAATAGTCCTTCAAATGTTGACAAAAAGGTTATTAAGCCAATTAGAGAAGAATTAACCCCGCTTTTTAGAGGGCTAACGATTAGAAAAAAATATGGTAAAGGCAGAGGAAAACCAGTTATCGGTTATTCTTTTACTTGGAAACCTGAAAGAAAGGACGCAAATGATTTTTCTCAAGGCAAATTTCAAGATGAGCGTCAAAAACTCTTTAACATTCAGCACAATGATGAATTATCAGATAAAGAAAAGTGGCGTGCAATTGACAAAGTTAAATGCTTGCCTTTAGGAACAACTGAAAAACAGGTACTGGCTGAAAAACAAGCTGAACATGATCAAAAAATCAGAGATCAAGCAAGACAAGAAGCACTTGCTGAACTCCGAAAGGGGTTTGGAAATCATGCCTAAAACTATTAGAGAACTTGCTGACGAATTTGGTGTATCAAAACAAGCCATTAGGAAAAAACTAGATGCAAACTTTAGAGTAAAATATGTGCAAACCGTTCCTAGGAACGGAGTACAAACCTTAGTTGTCAGTAACTCGGGGTATTTGCTGTTAAAACAACATTTTGATGGTGGTAACATCCAAAAACTTGGAGAGAAGAAATTTACTAGTAGCACTGGTAACATGAGTATAAATACAATAGAATTACTCAACCAGCAATTAGCAATTAAAGATAACCAAATTAAAGAAAAAGATGAACAATTAAAATCAATGCAAAAATTATTGGATCAATCACAACAATTGCAATTAATTGCTGAAAGAAAGATTGAAGAATCAAAAGCAATTATTACTAAGCAAAGTCCATTTAATAATACTGAGTGCAATAATAACCGAGTTGATCCAAAACTAAAAAAAACTTGGTGGCGTTTTTGGTAAAAAACTTGAAAGGTTGGAAATATTATGAACAGTGTTCTCATGGTGTTAGCTTCAAAATTATCAGCTCTTATTACAACAACGTCTGAAGAATATGTATCAGCTAAGATGTCAGAGGCTAAAGCTACGAAAGATTTTAATAAAGCACTCCCCATTTATAGTGAGCTTATCAATAAATTACTAAATGATAAACAAGAAGCAATAACAGTTGCTAGCCAATATAGAGCAGAACTTGATAAAACTTTTTTGCCAGATACAGACATTAAATATTTAGAAACCACTTTTTCTAAACTGATCAAACTATTTGAAAAATTTGATAATAAGGAATCACCAACTTTCACTGCAGAACTAGTAGAGCAAATTAATGGTCTTATAAACACTGAGACACTAAAATCTATGCAATTATTAGGTTTTGACTTTAAATCTGCAATTGGTAAACCCGTAACTTTAGGAGTTGAAAAACTAATAAAAAATAAATTTGAGTTAATGATTTCAGATTCAAAGTCTTCAAATGAGTCATCTGATAAACATATTCCAGACATGTATGTTTATCATGCCAATATATATAAAGAAATCGATCAAGGAGGAATTATTGAATATACATTGAAGATTCCTGCGTATAATAATTTTCAAGTAAAAAGTCCCAATCCAGGAGAATTAGAGTCAAGAGCCATAAACTCTTTAGCATTTTTCCTATTTCAAAATGGTTGGACTATTTTCCCATCAGATTTTGCAAATAATTCTGTTATTGATAAAGAAGCATTTACTCATACATTAATTACTATAGACATGAACTATGCTAGACGTAATTATGGCGTACCTGAAACTAAATGAGGAGCTATAATCATCAGCTTTCTCATTCTATATGCCATTAAAAAAGACCGTCAAATTAAAAATGTGAAGTGAACCCCCATAGTTGGATGAAAAATTCTAACTATGGGGGTTGTTTTCTTTATAAAATGATATAATACTCCCTATATAGGAGAAAACGTATGTCTAGACAAAAACGATCGATCAAGGAAAATAATGATAAATTAAAAGTTCAATTAGAACTCCTCCGTAGTTATACGGAACACTTTGACTCAGGTATGATTCATATGGCTTTGCCAATGGCTACACAGGTTCGTGTATTAATACATCAAACAGATATGCTCTTATACTAAAAAAATGGACTATTTTTATTCAGTCCGTAAAATGAAAGTATAGGAGTATTTTTATGCCAATTCGTTATTCACAAGATTTCAAAGATTCATTGGTTAAACTTCACCAAGAAGGCCGTTCACTTAAATCATTAGCAGAAGAATTTGGTCCGTCGAAAGATTCTATTGCTATTTGGGTTAAACAAGCTACCCCAATCATGATCAAGGGTCAGTCAAAGACGTTAAAAGACGTCAAGCAACTAGAGAAGCGCCTCGCTATTTTGGAGGAAGAAAACGAAATTTTATCACGCATAGCCTAACAGTCAGGTTATAATGATTATAAATTAGTAATCGGGGGTGGGCATATGAATTCATTGATTAGTTTAGAAAAAGTTAATTATCAAATCGCTGATCAACATATTTTACATGATGTTGATTGGCAGATTCCAGCTGGGGCTCATATTACATTGACGGGACCATCCGGTGGTGGGAAAAGTACATTATTACGGATCATTGCGGCCATGATTTCTAAAACAAGTGGGACCTTGATTTTTGATGGGCAGCCGATTGAAAGTTATGACCCAATCATGTATCGGCGGCAAGTCTCATATTGTTTCCAACAACCGACGTTATTTGGTGAGACGGTGGCAGATAACTTAGCTTTCCCGTACCAAATTCGTAAGCAAGTCATGGATACGCAACGAGTGGTAACGGCGTTAAATAATGTTGGGCTGTCCGAACGAACCCTGCATCAGCCGATTATCGAGCTTTCCGGTGGTGAACGGCAGCGGGTCGCGCTGATTCGCAACATCTTATTCTTACCAAAAGTGTTGTTATTAGATGAGGTGACAGCTGGTTTGGATGAAAATAATAAGCAAATCGTGCACGCCTGGTTACGACAGTTAAATGAGCAGAATCACGTGACAACGATCATGATTACTCATGACGCGACAGAGATTGCTGCGGCAGATCAATTAGCGAAAGTGGTTGCTGGCAGATTGGAGGTACACGCATGAATTTAGCAGTTAATAATACGTCGCTATTTTTGGCGGCAATGTTAGTGCTCGTCGCGTTAGGAATTAGTTTGTGGCAGAAACTTGGCTTGGATAGGGACATCGTCATTGGTGTCGTGCGGGCTGTTGTACAACTATTTATCGTGGGTTACTTGCTAAAGTATATTTTCCGAGTCAACAATTTGTGGCTAACGCTGGTGATGATAGGCTTCATTATCTTCAATGCGGCTTGGAATGCGAAAAAACGGGGGCCGGGGATTGACCATGCATTAGCCATTTCGTTATTAGCCATTTTTGTTAGTACGGGGATAACACTCGGCGTACTCGTGCTATCTGGTGCGATTAAGTTTGTGCCATCGCAAATGATTCCCATTTCTGGTATGATTGCGTCGAATTCAATGGTCGCAATTGGGCTGGCTTATCGCAGCCTCAATAGTCAGTTTCATGACCAGCGGCAAGGTGTGCTTGAACGGTTGGCGTTAGGGGCTGGTCTACTTGATGCTTCGATTGCCATCGTGCGTGAGGCGATTCGTACGGGGATGTCACCAACCATTGATTCGGCAAAGACCGTGGGTCTAGTCAGTCTGCCAGGGATGATGTCCGGTTTGATCTTTGCAGGGGTCGATCCGGTACGGGCCATTAGGTATCAAATTATGGTCACGTTCATGCTCTTATCAGCGACTAGTTTGGGGTCAATCATTGCGTGCTATTTAGCTTACCGTAATTTCTATAATGAACAAAAACAGTTGAAGTAATGACTCCTGATTGCAGTCCCGCGGGGAGTCCTTTATGATGGAAGCTGAAATAAAACTTAATGCGGGGGTATTGATTCAAATTAACTGGTATTTGAATTCCCGACCACTCAAATGTTTAAATTGGCGAACACCGATTGAGATCTTTTTGCGTGATCTGCGTTACTAAATTTGTTCAAGTTATTTCTTGCAATCTGCCTTTTGCAAATATTTGGTGAAATTATTTTTTTAAGGTTCAGTTAGTGTCCACTTAAGGTTGGGTTAATCCATAGCAGTTAAACTGACAACAGTTAGAAAGCAAATAATATAAAAAGTTAAAAAGAAGGTTCAATTATGAAAAAAATTCTTGCAGTTCTGGTCACAGGTTTAATCGCGGTCGCGATGGTTTTAGATGCTTACTGGTTGTTACAAATGAATAAAGGATCATCGACTGATGCTAGTGCGACCACCACGAGTCAAGCAACGACGACTGACAGCACAAGTGACACCACCAGTGTTAGTTCGAGGTCATCGACGATTTCGACGAGTAGTTCGAGCGGCAAGTATAAGGATGGCACTTATAAGGGCTCATCTGTGAGCACCCAGTGGGGTAACGTCCAGGTTAAAGTGACCATTTCTGGCGGGAAAATCACCGACGTGACGATGGTTCATAGTACAAGTGAAGATGGTGAAGGCCGCAGTCAGGCAATTGACAACCAGGCTGAACCCGTTTACATCTCTAAAACAAAGAAAGCCCAATCCGCTGATATCCAAGCTATCTCTGGGGCAACCGTGACATATGAAGGTTACACCCAATCACTACAATCTGCACTAGATAAAGCAGTATAACAAGGTAGAGGTATAGGCATATGGAAATGCATTCTAAGCGTATCAAAGGGCATACCATGTTGAGTTTTGTGTATCACACAATGAGCACGGTTTTTACTAGCCAAATTGTTTTGGATGAGACAGCCGAGAAGCCGGCGTTGCTCACTAAAATAGAACACTTTCAAAATCTGTTAGAAGTATATTTAGAGCAAATCAATACCCGTTTTTCACCGTATTTAGCTGATTCTGAGGTCAGTCGCTATAATCGTGGTGAGATCACGGCCCTGACGATGTCGCCAGATCTTTATTTCGTCTTTGCCTCAAGTTTAGCAGCTAAGTTAGCAACGCATGATGCTTTTGATGCCAACTACAATGGTGAATTTGAACCCTCTGGTTTTGTGAAGGGCTGGTCGATTGAAGTTGGCTTTTCAAAATTCCTTGTGCCCCTATTCCAATTTCCCAGTGTACAAGCGGTGAACTTGATCGGTGGGGGTGATATGCAGATGGAGACCCGGGAGCAATCGGACTGGGTATTTGACATCGGCATTGTTGATCCGACCGATCGTTATAGCATTATTAAGACGGTCCAGCTAAAAACCGGGGCGATTGCCACATCGGGCATTTCTGAACGGGGGCACCATATTAAGGGAGCTGTCGACGATATCCTACAAACAACGGTGATTGGCCAAGCGCTCCAGGAAGTTGATGTGTGGGCGACGGCCTTAATGGTGAATCCTGACCTAGCACTACCTGACAATTTAAGTGGGTTTATTTTTACAAGACAAGAGGGCGAAACACATGCTAAAATCTCATAAATATTGGCTCGGACTTTTCTGGATGGCAGCTATTTTTGTCTTGCCACTACCGTTAATCCAGACCCTATCACAGGGGATGCAAAACACAATCAATATGTCAAATCTATTCGCTTCACAAATTGGGATCATCGCGTACGTCTGGATGCTTTTTGCCATTGCTATTTCCATCAAACCGAAGTGGATTGACAAATTGATCGGTTTGCCAGAGATGTATTTTGTCCATGGTATCCTGGGTGTCAGTGCGATTGTCTTGGCTTTTACACACAAAATGATGTTGCAATCCTCAGGGTTAATTAAACAGACTGGTGATATCGCTTTAATCATCTTTATTGGGATTGCGGCCTACTCAATTTTCTTCATGTCGGGTTGGTTAACATCAAGAAGTAAAGTGCTCCGAAAGATCAAGACAACCATTGAAAAGATTTTGAGCTATGAAGTCTCGGTATGGCTCCATCGTTTAAATATTGTGGCCACGTTGTTAGTGTTTGCACACGTTATTTTAATACCCTACATTGTGACGATCACGCCATTCATGACATTGTTCTTTGTCTACTCAGGTGTGACCGCGGTGATGTATCTGTATTATCACTTTGGTAAGCCGCTCCTCGCGAGACATGGGCAACTCATCGCCAATAAAAAGTTGGCCCATTCTGTAACTGAGTTGGTCATCCGTCTTAATAAAAATGCGCAGATTCATCCGGGTGATTTTGTCTATATTTCATTTCCAGAAGTTGATGGTTTTAAAGAGATGCACCCATTTTCAATTTTGCGCTATGACCAGGCGCAGCGAGAATTGGTTTTTGCCATCCGTAATTGGGGTGATTTTACCGCAAAGTTAGACAAAATACCAGTGGGTGCCAAGGTCAAGATTGATGGCTCTTATGGGCGATTGTCAGAATCGATTAAGGAAAATGAAGGCAAGCATTTAGTCTTTATCGGCTCAGGGGTGGGATCGGTCCCACTGATTTCACTCACCAGGTCGCTGATCGATAAGCACAAGGTGTCCTTTATCCGTGTGGCGTCGAAACAAGAAGATTTAATCTATGAGAGTGATTTGCAGGATTTAGCGGTGAAAAAACCTAATCTAGATTATGCATCGCAAGTGGGACGCTTAAAAGAAAATCAAGTCAAAACGATTGTTGCTAAAAATCGCAATTCCTTCTATATTGTGGGTGGTTCAACGCCAATGATGGTCGGCACGATGAAGTTGCTCCAAGATGCAGGTGTTCGTAAAGCTGACATCTATGGTGAGAAGTTTAATTTCTAATCATAGTATAACTACATAAAAGGCCCTCAAGGTTGGCAATGCCAATCCTGAGGGCTTTTTACGTAGTTAATCATTTTAATCACAGATGTTTGACCATTAGCAAATCGATTTGGGGTGCATCACCAAGATGAACGGTGCGGCTACCTGCGAATTCAAAACCGTAGTGTTGATAAAATGTGATGGCTGTTTGATTGTATTCCCAAACTCCTAACCAAACTTGTTTTTTACCTAAGAGGGTAGCCTTAGTCTTTGCAAGGTTATATAAGATCTCACCGAGGCCTTGGTTTTGAAAAGCGTGGCGAATGTATATACGTTCAATTTCTAGAGCGTCCTTGAAAGTATTTTCCGATTGTGCATCTGCCGTGTTCAATTTCAGATATCCCACGGCACCGTGGTCATCATCAAATATAAAATAAAAATAGGTGTTTTTGTTTTTTAATTCGGCAGATTGCAAGAAATAACCGAACACTGCAAACTGCTGAAAAACCTTTCGTGGTGATTGCCAGTTGAGTGTTTTCATTGGTCTCGCATTGAGCCAATGATTAATTTGATCTAATTCTTTGGCGCTAACTGTTTCAATTTTGCGTTCTTTCGGTATAAAACGACGGACGTATCGATTTAATATCTCATTACTCCCACGTTCTTCTGGTGAATATGGGTACGCAAAATAGACTGGAATGCCTAGTTTTTGCTCGATTTCGTTATATTTTGCAAATTCTCGCCCACAATCAACAGTGATTGACTTGGCATTTTTGATCCCTTGAAAAAAACGAATTAAGACTGGCGTCACTGCCTGACTATTGCGCCCAGTGACCTGTCTCACGATATGTTGCCGGCTTAGTCTTTCAGTAATTGTCACCAGCACATCGCCACGTCTTTTACCCGATTGCATGGTGTCAACTTCAAAATGTCCAAAGGTTTGTCGTGCTTTCACACTTTCAGGTCTCGTTTCAATCGAACGACCATGCACAAATACTTGTCGTCTACCATCAGATTGACGCTTTTGACGGATACCTTTGTCAGGTAAATCAGCTAATGACAGTTTGAGTCGTCCAGCATTGAGCCAATTATAAATCGTTTTGAAAGGTAACCCTAAAACATGCGCAGCGGTTTCTGGTGACCACTTCAATATACCAATGTGGTGATTCAAAAAGACAGCGATAGCTGGTGTTAGCGTGTCATGACGACCACGTAGATGACGTTTTTTCAATGCCAACGCATGAGCAATCTCAGCTTTATAGGGTGTAACTTGATGAATTTCAATCGAAACGGTTGAAGGAGAGCGTTTAATAAAGCGCGCAATGGCACGAACAGAATAATTCAATTCGAGTAAAGTTTGAATGACAGTGCGTTCTTGAGATGATAAACTAGTCATGAGTCGCAGTTCCTTTATGGTTGTTTTAGACAATTACCATTAAAGGCGCTGCGGCTTTTTTATTCAAGTGTTCGGTTTAATTTTACAATCTACCATATAACGATGTATCTAGGCAAATACAATCTTTTACTGAGTTAGTCTCTATAATTAACTAACTAACAATCAAGATATATGTACGTCCTTTCTGTCAATTATTTAGGGTCCATAATTAGAAAATAGAGATTTGCAAATATCTCAAATGCAAAACTTGTTAGACCAACAACAGAGACTAGCGCTGCAAGATAAAAAATTGTTAGAAGAATACAAATCTGAAATCAAAGACCTGAAATCATTGACGGCGCTGATGTCAAGATTATGGACAGGTTTTTTCGGCACCGAGAGGTGCCGGACTCCGAAAATTTTTCAAAACCCGGATTTCAGCTTAAAACGGCGTGATTTCTGGGTGTTTGTGTAGGTGGAACAGGGCCGAGCCCTGCCGGTGAGAGAAAACGGGTGGTATAGATTGTGAACCAGCCGGATTTCACAAGTTGTATCGTGCAACAAATAAGCCTTCACAAGGCGAATTTTTGAAATTCACAAGTGACGGCTTATAAACGGCGTCGTATCGGCTAGTGCCGATAACCGAGATTAAGTAAACCAAACATTGGTCTAGGCGGCTTGAAGCCATTCAGTGCGTGAATTAATACGTTCGTTGTTGTACCAGTTCACATACCATTCGACAGATGCCCTGACATCATCAATGGTTCTGTATTCTTCGTGATAAATCGGCTCACGCTTGATGAGCGAATGAAAGCTCTCGATACGTGCGTTGTCGTAAGGATGCCCCTTACGCGAGTAAGAATGATCTATCCCAGCGCTTTGCAACGTTTCTTCGAACAGACTTGAAGTGTACTGGCTTCCCATGTCGCTGTGAATCATCTTTGTTTTACCGTTGGCTCTTAGAGATTTCACGACAACAGATGTTGCGAATTCTTTGGTCATCTCTGAACTCAGTCCATATGAGACAACACGGCGTTTTTCTGGGTCATAGACCGTCGCCAGGTAAACCCAGTTTCTATTCATCAGCTGGATGTACGTGATGTCAGTCGTTAGAACGCCACTCAAATCATCCAAATTCTTCATGAGATTGGGCTTTTGTGGTGTGTCAGTGGTCGTCGTCGGCTTCTTATATGACTTCCTGACCATACGAGATTTAAGGCTCATCTCATTCATGAGCTCCCAAGCCAAACGATCACCAACTTCAGTGTTCAAAATGAACCGTAAAAATGCGGCGATGCGGCGGTAGCCATAGATCCCACGATTGGTGTTGTAGACGGCTTTGATTGCCGTTTTTAGAGCGTTGCGACGCGTCTCTTGTTGGCTGGGATGCCAATTTTTCCATTGATAATAAGTGCTTCGAGCTATATTCAAAGCTGATAAAACGCTTGTTATGCGGTGTCCCATTGCGAGCGAACGGTCAATGATTTCCAGTCCTAACTTGCGATTTTGCGTTAGTTGTACTTCGAAAGTAACACCGCGGCTCGTTTTAAAATCTCAAGTTCTTCGCGAAGTTTGTCGTTTTCCTTTTGTAATGCGTTTACATCAACTTGCGTCCATTTTTCGCCGTGCACTTCGTGGACCGCGTACAACTTGACCCAGTTACGGATTGAGTCGACCGAAGGTCCGTATTCAGCGGATAGATCAGTATATGAACGGCCTTGATTGTGCATATCAACAAGAGACTGCTTAAATTCTTTTTTGTATCGAATCATATTAAAAAATGCTCCTATGCTATTAGTTTACAGGGCAGAAGAAAATCTGTCCGTAAATCTAGCATAAGAGCAGACTACACAATCAAAACCTTTTGTAAATGAAGAAGTTAATGATCATAATGATTTAGAAGAGAGCGCCACTCAGGACCAAAATAAATCTAAAAAATGGTGGCCATTTAGCAAACGAGGACGAGAAAATGATTGATTCAAAAATTATGGAGAAAACAGGGGCCATTTTGAAAGATTTTGGTAATACCTATTTTCCAGATAATGGCACTTTAAAGCGCCACAAAGTACATAGAAGACCTTGATACTTATACACCTATGTTGATGAAAGCATTGCATTTAAGTTTATGGTGTATCATGGTGTTATACAAATTAAAATTATAGGTGGTTTAGAATGAAAAAAATTTATTTTTTATGTACAGGAAATTCTTGTCGCAGTCAAATGGCTGAAGGATATGCAAAAAAAATATTGCCGGCAAATGAGTTTCAAATCGAGAGTGCAGGGATTGAAACTCATGGGTTAAATCTAAATGCTGTTAAAGTTATGGCTGAAGATGGAGTAGATATTAGTAGCCACTACTCTAAATTAATTGATCTAAATTATTTGAACACTTCAGATTTAGTTATTACTTTATGTGGTGATGCCAAGGATAAATGTCCTATGCTTCCCCCTCAAACCAAGAGTTTACACTGGCCTTTATCTGACCCAGCGCAAGCCACAGGAACTTTAGAAGAACAACTACAAGAATTCCGTAAGGTTCGTGACGAAATTAAAAAATTAGTTACAAGTTTGAATAACTACGTTCATTAATAAAAAAACGCCATATAGTGCCGCAGTAAAACAGTCCAATTAATTTATTGACTTCTAAGGAAAATACCAGGGCTTTGGTTATGAGCTAGATATGTGACTAGGCACTCACTAAAATACCCTTCCATTCAGGGTCTATAATTAACAAATAACCCCTCGAAAACGTTGAAAGAATAACCCCTAATATCTATAATGTAGATATTAGGGGTTATTTATTTTTATATACCAGAAATAGCTTCTTTTATTCGTTATTTTTTCGATACCTTTTAGAACGATTTTGACCAGGAAATAAACGATCATGCGATCCGACTCGAATGCCAATTAAGACTAGTTCATCTTTATCAATCGTATAAACCACCAGGACATCGTTAGTTTCGCTTGGTGTTTTGTTTTTCGGGGTATCTTCGTAAGTGATAAAGGATGGCATTGAATACGTCATAAAGATCATAACGACGCGGTCTTGTATGCTTGCGGAAGTTTTCTAAATCAGGTTGTATTAACGCAAATTGCGCTCGAGAAATATTGCTTGGATAATCTGGCATGACAAACTCCTCAGTCGGTTTTCCACAATTCTACCAGATTCAGCAGATACTAGACAGGTTCTAAGAGGCATTTCACCATACTAACAAGAAAACCAAAAATTCCCAGATCATTAATTTAACATATCGTATCAAACCACGCCTGGAATATTATCTAGGCGTTTTTTTAATGTCATGGTATTTTCTGGCAGAAAGGTTGCATTATTGTAACTACAGTTGTAAACTAATAAGTGTTAAGAGGCTACAAACGTAAACTTAGAATTCAATTAATGGAGGAAGCCAATTGAAGGATGCAAAGAATGTAACCATCACCGATTCTGAATGGATGGTTATGAGAGCAATTTGGACAATGGGACATGCGACTAGTCGTGAACTAATCGATGCTATGAACGAATTAGAAGGCTGGTCAGCTTCAACAACCAAAACGCTACTTCACAGGTTGATTCAAAAACAGGCGGTTGCGCAGCATGGCGGCAGTCGACCATTCACGTATAAGCCGGTTGTTGGCGAGAAGGAATCAATGGCGGCAGCGGCAGATGATTTGTTTGACCATATGTGTGCGATGCGGGCTGGTTCAACAATTGCCGGCGTTATTCAGTCAAGGGAACTCTCACGGGCGGATATTGCGAACTTACAGGCGATTCTAGCTGAAAAGGCCAAAACAGCGCCCGAGGAAGTTCAGTGTAACTGCTTGCCAGGTGATCAAACGTGTTAAGACTGTGGTGTTCTGTTTACTTTTAGGATTGCTGCACAAAAATCCAGAATCTGGGATTTCTGATGGCGGAAACTTATGAATTTTTGTCGTAATTCTCATTCATATAGTGACATGGTGCTCCGCAAAGCAGAAGCCTAAATATAAGAACCTGGTGGAAAAATCCCGAGCCCGGGGATTTCCACACAAGGAACTTATATTCCGGCTTCTAACCGCTTTGCTACGCACACTTATTTTTAGGGGGTCGATAATCATGGCAAATAAAGAGGACCATATGAACATGAAAAACATGAGTGCTAAGAATATGGAAAATAATGAATCAAATATGAGTCATATGGATCACGATATGACCGAAACGGATCATAATCAAATGAACATGGACCACGATATGGCCGAAATGGATCACAGCCAAATGAACATGAATCATGGTGATATGGATATGGCTGGGACCGACATGATGATGCACGGTGGCTCAATGATGCATATGGGGAATTTGAAAGTTAAATTTTGGGTCTCCGTTGTCTTAGCGATTCCAGTTTTACTGTTAGCACCAATCATGGGTTTAAACGTTTCCATCCTTAGTTTAAGTTCACCGCTAATTGTTGGCATTATCATCGTTTTGTTTGATACAGCACTTTACTTTTATGGCGGAATGCCATTTTTAAAGGGGGCTAAAGCGGAAATTCAGAATAAATCTCCTGAAATGATGACGCTAGTAGCCCTTGGAATTTCCGTTTCGTATTTCTACAGTTTGTACGCATTTATTGCCAACAACTTCTTGAACCCGGCAAATCATGTAATGGATTTTTCGTTCGAACTTGCAACCCTGATTTTAATTATGCTTCTAGGACACTGGATTGAAATGAATGCATTGATGGGGGCTGGGGCTGCCTTACAAAAGATGGCGGCCCTGTTGCCTAAGACGGCCCATCTAGTTACAGATAATGGTGAAACAAAAGAAGTGCCAGTATCTGATTTAAAAGTTGGTCAAGTTTTCCAAGTGCGTTCAGGTGAGAGTATTCCAGCCGATGGTGTTATTACGGCTGGGGAGTCGACCGTGAATGAAGCACTGGTAACCGGTGAATCTGCTGCCGTTACCAAGAACGTTGGCGATAAGGTCATTGGTGGTGCAACCAACAATAACGGGACGCTAACGGTTAAAATTAGTGGTACTGGTGACTCCGGCTATCTTTCTCAAGTAATGAAAATGGTTCAAAATGCCCAGCAAGCTAAATCTAAAGCAGAAGATAAAGCTGATTTAGTTGCCAAGTATCTATTTTACGCGGCATTTGGTGTTGGGATTATTGCTTTCTTTGCCTGGTTACCCCAGGGATTGGCGACTGCAATGACGATCATGGTGACCGTCTTCGTGATTGCTTGCCCGCATGCATTAGGATTAGCGATTCCATTAGTGGTTTCTCGTTCTACTACGATTGGCGCTCAAAATGGGCTATTAGTTCGAAATCGCCAAGCCATTGAAGCAAGTCAACATGTTAGCCACGTTCTCTTGGATAAAACTGGCACGTTAACAGAAGGTAAATTTACGGTGAATGCATTGATTCCAAATGATGGGATTGACGAAACAACGTTATTAAGTCGACTGGCCGCCCTTGAAAATAATTCGACTCATCCGCTGGCCCAAGCAATCATTACTGAAGCCCAAGCGAAGGACATTGAAGTCGTTGCGGCTGAAAAGTCTCAAAATATTCCGGGCGTTGGTATTTCCGGTAATGTTGATGGCACTGACTATACGATTGTTAATGGTAACTATTTAACGAAGCAAGGGATCAGGTTTGACGAGGCCGCTGCTGATAAATGGGCTGCTAAGGGTAATTCCGTCAGCTTCCTATTGCAAGGCACCCAAGTTCAAGGAATGGTTGCTGAAGGCGACACCATCAAAGCGGGTGCTAAGGAATTAATTAGTGGTCTTCAGAGGCGAGGAATTACCCCCGTAATGCTCACTGGCGATAATCCAAAAGCCGCGGAACACGTTGCTAACTTACTAGGATTGACTGAATTCCATGCAGGCCTATTACCAGATGATAAGCAAAAGATTATTGCTGATTATCAAGCAAAGGGCAATCACGTCATCATGGTTGGTGACGGCGTAAATGACGCACCAAGTCTTGCCGCGGCCGATATTGGAATTGCAATTGGCGCCGGAACCGATGTTGCCATTGATTCCGCTGATGTTGTGTTGGTTAAATCAGAACCCAGCGATATTTTACATTTTCTTGATTTGGCTAAAATCACAAATCGGAAAATGGTTCAAAATCTCTGGTGGGGAGCAGGCTACAATATTGTCGCAATTCCACTCGCTGCCGGTGTGTTGTCATTTATTGGAATCATTCTAGACCCAGCCGTTGGTGCTGCGGTCATGGCTATGTCGACAATTATCGTGGCAATTAATGCGATGGGATTGACTGGTGAAAAGATTAAAAACGTGTAATTAAGTGATGACAAAAAGAGGAGAAAGATCAGCTGGTAGTCTGGTCTTTCTCCTCTTTATGATCATCATGTTAATTACTTATCTGGTTGCTCAGTTAATTTCGCCAATTTTTGATGCAGCCTAATGTCATATTGCCTGGTAATTGGCATTAACACCGCGACCACCCCGCAAATGGCAGCACCGATTCCTGCAATCACAAATAGGCGTTCAATGCCAATCACATCAGCTAGGGGACCGGCAAAAATTAAGCCAATTGGTCCAGCTAGATTCAACAAAGAATTCAAAACGCCTAGAATCTGCCCTAACTCTTCTGCTGGATAACTTTGTTGAATCATTGCCATTAAAAGCGTTGTAAAAAATGGGGGTCGCAATTCCTTCAATGATGTTTAAAGCTGCGAACCATAAAAATCCGGTTTGGTTACCTGGCAAAATGCCGCTAATACCGGTTGGAATGCCAACCAGGAAAAACGCGATGATTACGGGCTTCATCCGGTCCTGCCACTTACCAAAGAGGCCAATGATAGTGCCGCCGATTAGCATGCCAGTTGAATAAATGGCTTCAATTAAGCCAGCCTGACTAACGGTTCCCTGAAAGTATTTCATGGTCATGAGTGGATACATGCTGGCAGCAGGCATGTAGGTTAGTGTGAAGACGGCGCCGATCAACGTAATGTACCACAAGCCCTTGTTGTTCGTAAGTTGTTTGATCCCCAAGCGAGTGTTGTGGAGCACATGCATTGGCTGATCAATTTTTTCATTGTTAGGAATTTGAACCCACGTTAAAATACAAATCCCAATGATGGCCCCAAGTACGTCTAACAGAATCAAGTACTCGATGGGGATAAACGCAAATAAAAACGCGCCCAGTGCTGGGGCAATAATCATATTCGCGGATTGCACCATTCCCAGTTGGCCGTTCATACGGGTAATTTCTTTGTCTGGCACCATTGTGGGCATTACCGATTGAATCGTTGGCATCTGGAAGGTTTGCGCACAAGACCGCATCAGTAATGAAATAAAAATGAGCCAAAGTGGAAATACATGAAAGACCGTTCCGGATACGGAAAGAATAATAGCGAAACAGGCAGCAAAAACGTCCGGGAAAATTAGGAGGCCTTTTTTGTTCCACCGATCAACCATAGGACCAACAAACGGACTAAGAATCACCATTGGCAGCATTCCTAAAATAGTAGCAATGCTCAATACCGTTGCTAAACCGGTTTTCTTGGTCAAATACCAAATAGTGGTGGCCTTCTTGATTATCAAATAATTTTTCACCACTTCTATAAGCGGCGTTGGCAATGGCACTGTATCCTTTACCAGCACTAATTATAAAATTGCCCCTAAAAAGCATTGAAAGAATAACCCCTAATATCTATAATGTAGATATTAGGGGTTATTTATTCTCATATTATAAAAATGACTTCTTCTATTCGTCATTTTTTCGATACCTTTTAGAACGATTTTGACCAGGAAATAAACGATCATGCGATCCGACTCGAATGCCAATTAAGACTAGTTCATCTTTATCAATCGTATAAACCACCAGGACATCGTTAGTTTCGCTTGGTGTTTTGTTTTTCGGGGTATCTCGTAAGTGAAATTCATTATAACCGCTCATTCGCCGATTAAGCTCATGATCTTCAAATTCTGGTGGTAATTGTTGTTGCTCAAGCAACAGATCAATGGCTGCTCGAACTTCATCAATAATAGATTTGTCTAAACTGGCTAACCGTTTTAGATCAGCATTAAAGGTTGCACGTGGTTTAAATCTTAGTTTTTTCATTATTTAAACTGACCCCAATAATCATCATCTGATTCAACAATTTCATCGTCAGGTAAAACATGGCGTTTAATTAACTGATCACGTGCAATTGCATATTCTAACGAACCTTCTTTAGCTTTTAATGCTCTTTCTAGCCAGTCCATTTTTTCTTGTGAAACGATGGCTACTGCGCGACTATTTGAACGAGCAATATAAACGGTTTCGTCTTCGTCATTAACTTGATCTAAATATTTTTTTAGGTTAGCGCGAAAATCGCTCTGTGTTAGTGCTAATGTCATATTTACCACCCTTTCATTGTACTTAATATTGTACTTTAATTTGTACTAAAAATCAATTTTTTAAGGAGCTAAAACTATGCAACAAATTGTCTTACCAATCAAAGATTCAAATGTGCTCAAAGAAGTGCAAGATACGTTACTCCATAATTTCAAAGCTGGTTGGCGTAACTATACCGTTTTTCAAGTGGGTAAAGCGACTCTGTTGCGAGTGAGCGACGTTATGAAGCTTCGTTGGACAGATGTCTTTAACGAAAACGGCACCGTGCGTCAGAATGCGTTTATACACGACCAAAAGACCGGTAAAGCTAACCTGCTCTACTTAAAACCCGTGCAAACTGATTTATTAGCCTATCAAGCTTGGTTGCAAGAAAACCATTTGGTTTCTGACTGGTTGTTTCCCTCGATTCAGCACCCAGAACGACATATCACGGAAAAACAGTTCTACAAAATCATGAGCAAGGTTGGCGATCTGTTAGGAATTAATTATCTAGGGACCCATACAATGCGTAAAACCGGGGCTTATCGCGTCTACACACAATCTAATTATAATATTGGTTTGGTCATGCACTTATTAAACCATTCAAGTGAAGCCATGACTTTAGCTTATTTAGGCTTAGACCAGGCTAGTACTGAAACGATGCTGGATAAAATTGATTTTGGTTAGGAGGCTGGCTTTATGGATTTAGATTTTAAATCAAACAAGTATGATCTTTTTGATGATTGGCATCAAAACAAGACTAAACAAGAGTTTACACAAAAGTTGCAGCAACAAGCTCAACTTGAAAAAACACAGCTGCCACAGTTATTGTCGCGTGAAGATTTAAAAATTCGCTGGCAGATGAACTCTCGTCAAAGTGTTCATCAAGTTGCTAGTAAGCCTGATTTTCCGCAACCCGTTTTTGCTTTTAATCATGGTAAGACGCCACTTTACTTAGCAACTGAAATTCAAATTTTCGAAATTAATCACCCCTGGGTAATAACTCCCGGTGCTCGTCTTGCTTATAGTCATTGGATCCTTCGTAATGTGATTGATTAATCTTGAGATTTGGCTCTAGGATTTTTATCGTTGGCGCTAGCCTTCTAATACAAATAATGCCCATCAAAATGGGGATTAAATCTACCCTTGACAAGTGTCAAGGGTGTAAGTGCGCATTGACCTCGTTTCACTCGGTCTGCTGATACCCATAAAATCAATTTTTGTCGTTGTTGAATTGAATGTATTTTTAATTCAATTTATGCTTGCACTTAACTAAGTTTGTTATGCTTTAAATACTTAAAAAATGTTGCAGATACTGCTACTTTCAACCAAAATTTTTAATTGCTTTATGCAGAGAATCTTCATAAACTTGGCAACACAATTTGAATAACTAACTGTAAGAACTGTGTATCTAAACTGAAAGCATTATTTTGATGTTAGGAGTAATTAGGATGGACGAAAAGAAAGTATTAAAACCAATTAATGAAATGCTCGCTGATCCTTGGCAAGTTGATATTCAAGAATTATTTGAAGCTTCCGTCAATGAACCTGACGAGATTAAAAAGAACTTGTATGATTCCTTATACACTTATATTTTGCAAAAAAGGCAAGAAGATATTATTAGTCGTCCAGGTTTCGTCATTTAGCCCTCTAATAGCCTGCTGAGGGCTTTTTATTTTTCCTTTGGTATAAATATATATAAACAGTCTTAAAACCGCTAGAAACGAGAAATAAGGCCCTTAAAAACGAATATAGCAGTTAAAGTCTTGTTAAGATTCAGAAAAACTAACTGTTTGCTGTCAATGGTAGCGGACGAGCGTAGCGTGGGAGCATAAGGAATTGACAGCTCTAAACCAGTCTTAACACTGAATTGGCGAAAGCCAAAGTTTTATAGAAACTTTGCTTTCCTGCCTAACGGCGAGTGAAAAAGCGGTTAAGCTGGCTCAGCTTGGACGGGGTTCGGGGCGTTAGCGCCCGATTAAATGTGGCTTACCACACCTTTTAACCAACGAACAGAGTGAGGTGCAAGGAGCTGTGCGACTGGAGTTTAATGTGAGCCGGTTTTTGGCTCACTCCGTTGTGTTTTTTGTTTCTAGATTTTAATCTCGTACAGCGGTGCCTCTTTTAAACCTCTTTTATAAACCTCTTTTAAACCTCTTTTAGACCCCTATTGCGCCTTACTCCCCCAAGGCGTACAGAAGTTTATCGACTACATTTTGTCTGTTTATCGACTACATTTTGTCTGTTTATCGACTACATTTTGTCTGTTTATCGACTACATTTTGTCTGTTTATCGACTACATTTATTTACTCCTGTATTCAAATAAGGTAGTATTATTCAAGGAGGTTATTTTATGAGCAATGAATTAGTCAAATATGACCCTGAATTAAATACAATCCCCTTGCGAAGGTTTACTCCTGTAGAAATGAACTTGTTCTTTTCTGTAGTTTCTAGAATGCGTGATAAAGGTAATGATACTGTTAGATTTACCTTTGATCAGTTAAAAGAGTTAAGTGCCTATAAGCCAACCGCAAATAATCGGTTTATTGATGACATACAAAGTACATATCAAAAAATACTAGGTCTTAGATTTGGCTCTCGAAGTAAAGATGGTCTTGATAGAGAGATGTTTGTCATGTTCACTCGATTTGAAATTAAGGGATCTGCAGACGTTCCTTATGTTGATATTCAAATTTATCCCAAAGCGTTGAAACTTCTAAATAATCTCGAAAGTTGGGTTCGTTATGCTTTGACAGAGTTCCGAGATTTAAAGAGTAGTTACGCAAAAACAACTTTTCGTATTCTTAAACAATTCCGAACCACTGGTTATGCTTATTTTTCTAAAAATGATTTCTTTGAACTACTAGATATTCCACAAAGCTATTGGAGTAAGCCTGCGAACGTTGAATCTAGGGTTATTCGCCCAATTAAGGAAGAACTAACCCCTTTGTTTAGAGGCCTAACTATACGAAAAAAATATGGTAAAGGTCGTGGGAAACCAGTGATTGGTTATACTTTTACTTGGAAGCCTGAAAGAAAAGACGAAAACGACTTTTCTCAAGGTAAGTTCCAAGATGAGCGTCAAAAACTTTTTAATATCCAGAATAATGGTGAATTAACAGAACAAGAAAAATGGCGTGCCATTGACAAAGTTAAGGGGTTGACTTTAGGCTCCACTGAGAAACAAGCATTGGCTGATAAACAGGCCGAGCACGATAAAAAAATCAGAGATCAAGCAAGACAAGAAGCACTTGCTGAACTCCGAAAGGGGCTTGGAAATAATGCCTAAAACTATTAGAGAACTTGCTGATGAGTTTGGTGTATCAAAACAAGCCATTAGGGAAAAAACTAGATGCAAACTTTAGTTGTTGTTAATTCGGGATATTTGCCGTTAAAGCAACATTCATTGGTGGCAACAACCAGAACCAAATCAATTATAGTTTAGCTTGAAGATTGATACCTAGTTTAAAAAACGACAATAACACCAATCGACAACCAAGTTTAAGCTTTGCTTGTCGATTGGTGTTATTGTCGTTTTTAACTTATAATTTAAGGCGGATTAATTAGGTGGTGAAACTATTGGGCAAGACTATTCGACAACTTTCAGAAGAATTGAAATTATCAAAACAAGCTATTAATCAACGTATTAATAGTATTAATGGCTTTCGAAGCAAACACACTTATAAAGTCAAAAACCATCTAGAAATAGACAACCAAGGCGTTAAAATGCTTGCTAACTTTGGCAAGCAAAAACGGCAAGACCGACAACCAAATCAGCAAGATAAAAACGACAAGAATGACAAGATTGATCACATCTTGCTGAAACAACTTGATGTTAAAGATCAACAAATTGCAAATTTACAACAAGCCTTAGACCAGCAACAAAAATTACAGATAGCAACGGTAACAGAAAACCATCGATTAAAAGAGCACATTCGGAAATTGAGTGGATTGCTTGAACCTTCTAGTGCAACTCAACAGCAACAATCAAACGACAAGCAAGATCAAAGTCATATTGTCGATGAAAAGAAAAAAAGAATACATAAAAATAAAGTCAATAAGAGTTGGTGGCATTTTTGGTAAAAATTAAAGGGTGAATTAAGAATGGAAATAGAACCTAAGATAATGTCTCAAGTCAAAAGTATTTTAGGAGAGTTTGGAAACAAGTATTTAACTAGTAAGGGTTCTCTGAAACGAAATAATGTAATTAATGACTTGGATAAATTTGACCGTGAATTGATGACAAAGCTATTTAAAGATCCTTTAATACATAAAAATTATGTAGAAAAAATTGCTGACACTGAAGTATTTAGACTCAATCAATTTATTGAAATGTTTGAATATAAAGAATTTTGGGAAAACAGTTACACCAAATATACAAATAAAATTGGTTTAACAGCTAATGGAAAATTTATTGATGAATCTGCTGATGTTGTTTTGGATTTTCCCTTTAAAGATACTGTTTTAAAAGCTGGTATGACTAAAGAAGATCTGGATAAAGATGAATCTGCTGATGAACCATTTTTAAACGAAATCATTGCTAAACCTGAATTGGTTGCCATTTCTCTGGAAATATGACACACTTTGATTGATGAGACACGAATTGGGGGATGAATGCGGTTTGGATATTTTATACTGTGGAGATGACCACATGTTTTCGGGGTTGATTATTTCAATCCTCTCACTGACAAAACACGCGCAAGAACCACTCAACATCTACATTTTAACTGGACAATTGTATAATCGTCATCAGCAATTTCAAGCGCTGACTGACGATCACGCAGCCTTTTTGAATCAACTGGTCAAGCGGGAAAATGTCGATAGTGGCGTTACCAAAATTGACATTACCACTCAGTTTGAGGCGGATTTGCCCAAGGCGAACATCAACACGTTATGCACGCCCTATAGTATGTTGCGGCTGTATAGTGATTTGGTGCCGCAATTTTCCGATCGGATTCTGTATTTGGACGCTGACGTTGTGTGTCGCCGGCCGTTTGAAGATTTTTATCATCAATCACTGGCAGGAACTGATTTTGTTGGCGTATTGGATCATTACGGTCGTTGGTTCTTCCATCATCAACAGAGAGCATTTGATTACATTAACTCGGGGATGCTCCTGATGAACCTGGATATGATCCGACAAGACAAATTACTGGCCCGCTGCCGGGAATGCTGCCGAAAATGGCCGATGATTATGCCGGACCAGTCCGCGATGAATAAGCTGGCCAAGCACAAGGCTTTTGCCCCTGAAAAATACAATGAGCAACAGGATGTTCAATCTGACACCGTTTTTCAGCATTTCTCCACCCGCTGGAAATTATGGCCGATCGTCCACACGGTTTCGGTCAAGCCTTGGGAAGTTGATAAAGTTCACCAGCAACTTCATTTGCATGAATATGATGATATTTTAGCCGAGTATCAGGAGATTATGGCTGAATTGGATGCTGAAGGGGAATTGGAAACTGAGTGAGGGTGCGATGCGAGATGTGTTGCTCTTAGAATCTTAATGAACGAGCTGATTATTCCTGTTTTTGGAATGATTGGCTCTTTTTATATTTTGTCTTGATTGGATTGGTGTGCAGGAAGTGGAAGAATTATCGATTGGTTGGTGGGGTTAGGGGATTTTGAGATCCCTCCGGCCTTTAAAATACGCTCCGACGCAACTGAGGCTAACTTCTAAGTGCACTTTAATTAAAGTCCCAAACCCAGGGACTTCAATCAAATTACCCTTAGAAACCGCCTCACCCGTTGCTCGTCGCGCTCTGATTTTTCACATACTCCCTATACAAAGGAGTCGTTTTCACTAACTGTTGGTGGGTTCCCTGGCCCGTTACCCTGCCGTTTTCTATGAAATAAATTTCGTCGGCGTTGGTAATTGTGCTTAGCCTGTGGGCGATCACCAATGTTGTTCGATTGGCCATCAACTGGTCCAGCGCTTTTTGGACCATCATTTCGGACTCAGAATCCAGGCTCGCCGTTGCTTCATCCAACATTAAGATTTTTGGATTACGCAGGAAGGCCCGGGCAATCGCCAATCGTTGGCGTTGGCCCCCCGATACCTTGACTCCACGCTCACCGACTTCCGTGTCCAAGCCCCGAGGCATCTTCTGGACAAATTGCGTTGCGTAAGCCATTTCCAAGACATGCCAAAGCTGTTCATCGGAAAAATGCCCCGGCAAACCATAGGTTAAATTGTAACGAATCGTTCCAGACATGATCGCAGCGTCTTGGCCGACCAGGCCGATTTGCTGGCGCCAATCGGCAAGTTGAATATCAGTAATATTGGTATTGCCAATCGTGATGCTGCCCTCGTTAGGTTCATAAAAACGTTCAATTAAGCTGAAAATGGTTGATTTGCCACCGCCGGATGGTCCGGCAAAGGCAATGACCGAATTGGGTTCTGCCGTAAACGACACGTCGGATAAAATGGGGTGATGCTGATCATAAGAAAAACTGACGTGGTTCATCTGAAGTGTTTGATCGCCAATATCCAAATCCGTTCCAGTCAGACGATCTTCTTCATGAGTTTGCAATAATGCCTGGATTCGAGTGGTTGAGCCACTTGCCTTGGCAACATCAGACATGAATTGGCCGAGAACCGCAAATGGACTAATCATTTGAACCAGGTACATCAGAAATGAAAATAAGGTCCCAATATCAATGGCACCTTCCCGAACCCGGATCGCACCATAGCCCAGAATTCCCAGGACCATGGCCATCATGACCATGCCCATTACAGGTCCGGCAATTGAATCATAGATCGCTTCTTTTAACCCGATGCGATAAAGGCGATACATCCGTTTATCGCCGGCTGTTCGTTCTAAGTTTTCTGCGGTAGACGATTTGACTAGACGGACTTCGCCCAGCATTTCACCGGCTTTACCATTGAGATCTGCCAGTGCGTCCTGTCTCGCTCTGGCAACTTTGTGGGATTGGCGGACAATTGGCAGCAGGCAGATCAAGACGAGCGGAACGGCGATAAACATAATGATAGCCATCCGCCAGTCCATGATGAGCATTAAGACCAATGCGCCAACCAGTTGCAGAATCGAAGTTGCGGTTTTGGGAACCGAATTGGCCAACAGTTCCTTGACCTGTGTGGAATCATTGACCAACCTGGACGTTATTTCGCCAGATTTGGTTTGGTCAAAATAACCCACCGGCAGGGTTAAGATTTTATCCCAAAGTGTTGTTCGCAGCTTATAGACGACGTCTTCACCGAAGAAGCCTAAAATACTGCCGGAAAAGGCTCCAATAATGGTACTGAAAACGAATAGTAAAATGACGGCAACGATTAGGCCGACATCCATTGAATGACCGATTGAGTTGATGATCCCCTTGGCGATGCCGGGAACCATCAATTGCATCGCCGTTGCGACAACTCCTAGAAAAAAGCCAAGCAGCAGTTGCCAGTAACGGGGGTGAATTCGGTTGATTAGGCCCATAAATGTTTTAAAGTTAAACTTGGTATTGTTCTTGGACTGAGCTTGCATCAAAATTATCCCCTAAATCCTTCTAATGATGTGTATACATCCATTGTTATCCCAAATATCCTAGCATAGCAAGCCTTAATTTTACACCAATTTCATCATTTAAAGGGCGATTTTTAGTGAATTGCCATTTTTAAACGTCCCGTATGATGAAATAATGTCATATTTGGGGTAGAATGGTTCTGTTCATGATTTTAACTTCTCGGAAGAAAGGATGACATTGGTAATGACTAAACGGACATCAAAAGTGTTTACGTATCATGATTTTGATGATGACGTGGTCTTTACCAAAAATCAAAATGCCACCATTCCTGAGGGCTACATTTGGCTGCATCAAAATTGGTTTTACCGCGTAACGGCGACGGTCGTCTACTGGGTGGCGGTTGTTGTCAGCTTCGTTTATTGTCGGCTGTATTTGCGGACGTCTTTTCGAAACAAACGGTGTCTGCGCACCCAAGGCAAACGGGGCGCCTTCATTTATGCCAACCATACCCAGCCGACGGGGGATGCACTTTTACCGATGCTGGTCGCAATACCCCGGCGGGCGTATCCGATTGCGGAACCTGCCAACCTTGGTATTCCAATCGTCGGTCGTCTCTTGGCGATGGGTGGTGCGTTGATCCTACCCGCGAAATTATCACAAATGATCCAATTCCAGCGGGCGATGAATGCTCGATTGGACCAGCATCAACGAGTGTTTATCTATCCCGAAGCCCATGTTTGGCCGTATTACACCAAGATTCGTCCGTTTCCAGTTGGCGCATTCCATTATCCAGTCGCTGCCGACCTGCCCAGCTACAGCATGACGATTACATATCAAAAAGGCCGACTGTTGAGCCGACCCAAGGAGGTGGTATACTTCGACGGTCCGTTTATGCCGGACAAGTCACTTCCGCGTAAACAACGCCAACAAAAACTCCACGATCAGATTCATGCCCAAATGGTGACCCGCAGTCACCAAAGCAACGTGTCATTTATGACCTACCAGCATCAATCACATTAATTTAAGGGGGATTCATTATGGAAAATCAAACCGTGCCAATTTTTTACGCTGTCGATGACAATTATGCACCTTATCTGGCAGTTTCACTGGCTTCACTGGTCGCGCATACATCACCGGACAGGCATTACCAGGTGATTGTGTTGTGTGATGATCTCAATACCGACAATCAAGGGCGGCTTAAAGCCTTTGAAACGGACAACCTCAAAATTCAGTTTGTTTCAATTAATGACCGCTTGAAGCAAGAAATTACTGATAAGAATAACAAACTACGCAGTGACTACTTTACCTTTACAATTTATTTCCGGCTGTTTATTGCTGAATTGTTCCCCAAATTGGATAAGGCGCTCTACCTGGATGCGGACACGGTGGTTTTAAAGGACGTGGGTGAATTATTTGATACCCAGCTGGGGGATAACCTGGTTGGCGCAGTGCCGGATCACTTCGTCGGCCAAACTCCGGAAACGATTGACTATGTTGAACAAGCCGTTGGGATTGATTCACAGAAATACGTTTGTTCCGGCGTGTTGTTGATGAACCTGGCTGAAATGCGCCGTTTAAAATTCGCTGAACACTTTTTGCAGCTCTTGAACAAGTACCATTTCAAGTGTTTGGCCCCGGATCAGGACTACATGAATGCCATCGCGAGAAATCGAATTTATTATTTGAACCCGTCATGGCACATCCAAATCACCACGCCACAGGATGTTGACCCCTGGCTGATTCACTATAACTTATTTGCCAAGCCGTGGCGCTATGATGATGCCCCTCGACAAAGCTATTTTTGGACCTATGCCAAACAAACCGATTACGAGACCATGTTAAAACAGCAGCTCGCAGATATGAATCCTAAAGAAGTTGCCCGTGATCAGAAGAATCAGTCCGATTTGATTCCATTAGCCGTTGATATTATTAAGACCCCAACGACATTTTACGCCATGGCCAAGCAAGGAGTAAAAATTGCCCTATAACTTTTACTCCTTGGTTGGCGAGCGTGACAAAGTGATTCAAAACATTGCTGAAAACGTCCGTCAGGGAAAATTTAATCAAAAAGTCGAACTACATGATCCAGTACTGACACTTACCGAGCAGCATGAGGTGTTGGACCACTTCTTGAAGCTTCACCAAACTAAACGTTATCATTGGCGGGCAGCCGAAGTCCGGTCGGTCATGAATATGGCTGCGAGGATGATGAATCCCAATTTAAAAGTTGAGGGGACTGACAATTTAAAGGCATTGGAATGGCCGGCAATCATTACCTGTAACCACTTTTTTAGCCCGATTGACAACCTGCTGGTTCGATCAGCCCTGAATCAACCTGATTTGTCGGTTGTCGTTCAGCTCACCAACCTTAAAATGCCCGGGAAGCTGGGATTTTTTATGACATACGCTGATACGATACCTGTCAGCGACAGCGTCAATTACATGGGCAAGGGGTTTATTGCCCTTTTGCAAAGTAGCTTGGCACGCAAACAGTCAATTCTAATTTATCCGGAACGGGAAATGTGGTTCAACTATCGCAAACCGCGGCCGCTTGAACGGGGAGCGTACTACTACGCCGTTAGATTGAATGTGCCAATCGTGTCCTGCTTTGTTTCGATGGTTGACGCCCCGACCAAATCGGATCCGCATGGCATCAATTATACGGTCCATGTGTTACCGCCAATTTATCCGGATGCGGTCGAAAAGTCGGCCACATCACAGCGGGAAGCTACCGAAAAGATGCGCCAAATTGATTACCAACAAAAAGTTGCTGCCTATGAAAAGGCCTATGATCGTCAATTCACTAAGGATTTTAGTCCAGACGACATTGCTGGTCATTATCAATAACTAAATGGACAACAAAAAGGCATGACCGTGAACAAAATGATCTTTCATTCACAGTCATACCTTTTTTAGGGTCGAATAACGAATTAGTTAGGTAGATTGCAAATTTAATCCGAATTTTTGGACAAATTTGTCAGCATAACCTGATACGGTGTTTGCCAGTCGAGTATTTTAAGCGGTCGCTGGTTAATTTGGAGTAACGTCGTCGTTAAATCTTGAGCACTAATGTGCTCAAAACGAGTCCCTTTAGGATAAAAATAACGTAAATTCCGATTAAAGCGTTCATTACTACCACGTTCAGCTGGAGTATAAGCATGGCAGTAATAGGTCTTAATACCATATTGTGATTCAAGTGATACTAGCCCACTAAACTCAGTGCCACGGTCCACAGTAAAGCTGTGCACCGGATCATTAAAAGTGGTTAGGAACTTAGTTAGTGCTTCATTAACAGTCGCTGTCGTCCGATCTTTTAACCGGTATGCCCAAAGGAACCGTGATTTTCGATCGATTAAAGTTAATAAAACTGCCTTACTATGCCCACGAGGACCAACGACTGTATCTAGTTCAAAATCGCCGATGCGATTACGTTGATTAATCATCATGGGACGCTGTTCAATAAATAACCCCTCAAAAACATTGAAAGAATAGCCCCTAATATCTATAATGTAGATATTGGGGGCTATTTTAATTTATTTTTTTATAAGTGCCCCTAAACTATAGCTATTGATTCAAGATTTCATGGGAGCCAGTTGCAACCAATAACAAAATCAATTCATCATGATCTAGCTGATAAATAACAATCCAGTTGTCATAATTTTTACCATAGTTGCCATATCTGGCAGGGTGAAATTCACGATAGCCACGCCAATTTCCTTTTAATGCATGATCTTTAATCTGTTTCAAAACAAGTACATCTTGTTCAACAATTGCTTCTAAACAAGGCTTCAAGACAGTTATTGGGAAATGTTTTTTGACTAGTTTTTTTAATTCACGTTCAAAAGATTTGGTCTGTTTAATTTGCATCTAACTTATCGATCCAATCTTCAAAGTCAGTCAATGAACCCATGTTTTTGACCTGCCCTGTTTCTGCTTCTTTTTTAGCGGCTAAGGCTTCCGGAGAATCTAAAAAGCTGACTAATCGAACTTCATTATTGGCCGCTTTAACTAACGATAAGCGTATATACTCAGAAACGGTTAGCCCTTGTTTTGCTAGATTAGCTTTAGCCCGTTCACTAATGTCAGGTGTTACACGAGTTGAAATTGTCTTGTTTTTAATAATAGTATTACTCATTCTAATCCGCCTCCTTTAAGTTTACCATCGTACTACATTATAATATTCGATTTTTAGGTTTTCTGCAACTAAATTAATTTTAAAGTAAAGGAACTAACAGCTTATGCAACAAATTGTCCTACCCATCAAAGATTCAAACGTTCTTAAAGAGGTTCAAGATACGTTACTCAATAACTTTAAAGCTGGCCGACGTAACTATACGATTTTTCAAGTTGGTAAAGCGACGCTACTGCGAGTGAGTGACGTTATGGGCTTAAAACAGGCCGATATTTTTAATCCGGACGGTTATATTAAACAAGATGCGTTCATTCACGACCGAAAAACAGGCAAGCCTAATACCTTGTACCTTAAACCAGTTCAAACAGAGCTTTTATTGTATCGTCAATGGCTGCTTGATCATAAACTAGAATCTGAATGGCTCTTTCCGTCCATTCAACACCCAGAACGGCATATTACGGAAAAACAGTTCTATAAAATCATGAGCAAAGTCGGCGATCTTTTAAGCATTAATTACCTTGGTACCCACACTATGCGCAAAACTGGGGCTTATCGCGTTTATACGCAATCCAATTACAATATTGGCTTAGTCATGCACTTATTAAATCATTCAAGTGAAGCCATGACTTTAGCTTATTTAGGCTTAGACCAAGCCAGTACCGAAACTATGTTAGATCAAATTGATTTTGGTTAGTTTTATTTGGATTTTTAGTTGTTGCCGAAGGCAACTTCTGAGACAGATTTTAAGCACAAAACCTCCACTAATTTTTAGTGGAGTATAAGTGCGCATTAAACTCATTTCATTCCGTTTAACGACGCTAAAAAATAGCTAACTTGATCATTAAACTAAAAGGTTTTTTTTAGTTCAATGTGCATTTACACGTCAACTAACTTTGACGTGTTTCGATATCCCAAAAATTGTATTAGATTTCGCTGCGCTCAAACAAATCTTTTTAATTGCTTTACACCGTTTTTCTTTCTAAACTTAATCACAATCTTTGAATAACTAACTATAAAAAGATGCCTTTAATTTAAACCTGAAATAATTAGCTAATGTTAGGAGTAACTCAGATGGACGAAAAGAAAGTATTAAAGCCCATTGATGAAATGCTTGCTGATCCATGGCAAGTTGATATTCAAGAATTGTTTGAAGCTTCTGTCAATGAACCTGACGAGATTAAAAAGAATTTGTATGATTCCTTATACACTTATATTTTGCAAAAAAGGCAAGAAGATATTATTAGTCGTCCAGGTTTCGTCATTTAGCCCTCTAAGAGCCTGTTGAGGGCTTTTTATTTTTCCTTTGGTATAAATATATAAACAGTCTTAAAACCGCTAGAAACGAGAAATAAGGCCCTTAAAAACGAACATAGCCGCTAAATTCTTGTTAAGATTCAGAAAAACTAACTGTTTGCTGTCAATGGTAGCGGACGAGCGCAGCGTGGGAGCATAAGGAATTGACAGCTCTAAACCAGTCTTAACACTGAATTGGCGAAAGCCAAAGTTTCTATAAAACTTTGCTTTCCTGCCTAACGGCGAGTGAAAAAGCAGTCAAGCTGGCTCAGCTTGGACGGGGTTCGGGGCGTCAGCGCCCGAATTAATGTGGCTTGCCACACCTTTTAAGCAACGAACAGCGTGAGGCGCAAGGAGCTGTGCGACTGGAGTTTAATGCGAGCCGTTTTTTGGCTCACTCCTTTGTGTTTTTTTTGTTTTAGGTTTGTATCTCGTACAGTGGTGCCTCTTATATACCTCTTTTATAAACCTCTTTTAAACCTCTTTTAGACCCCTCTTGCGCCTTACTCTCCCAAGGCTCACAGAAGGTTATCAAGTACCTTTTGTCTGTTTATCAAGTACCTTTTGTCTGTTTATCAAGTACCTTTTGTCTGTTTATCAAGTACCTTTTGTCTGTTTATCAAGTACCTTTATAAGTTCTGTACTTGATAAAAAGGTACTTTTATTTTAATATGTGTTTGAGGTGATAATCATGTCTAATGAGTTAGTTAAGTATGATCCTGAGTTGAATACTATTCCCTTGAGAAAATTTACCCCAATTGAGATGAATTTATTTTTTTCAATTGTTTCCCGCATGCGGGATCAAGGGAATAAAACTGTTCGTTTCTCTTTTGACCAGTTAAAAGAGCTTAGTAACTATAAACCAACCGCAAATAAACGTTTTATTGATGATATTGAAAATACATACCAAAAGATCCTCAGCCTTAGGTTTGGCCGTAGAAGTAAGAGTGGCTTAAATCGTGAATTTTTTGTTATGTTTACTGAATTTGAAATTAAAGGTGAAGCTGAAGAACCTTATGTTGATATTCAGATTTATCCCAAGGCATTGAAACTTCTAAATAATCTTGAAAGTTGGGTTCGTTATGCCCTAACAGAATTTAGAAATTTAAAAAGCAGTTACGCTAAAACAATGTTTCGTCTAATTAAGCAATTTCGAACTACTGGCTATTCTTATTTCTCTAAAGAAGATTTTTTTGAATTGCTTGATATACCTAAAAGTTATTGGAATAGTCCTTCAAATGTTGACAAAAAGGTTATTAAGCCAATTAGAGAAGAATTAACCCCGCTTTTTAGAGGGCTAACGATTAGAAAAAAATATGGTAAAGGCAGAGGAAAACCAGTTATCGGTTATTCTTTTACTTGGAAACCTGAAAGAAAGGACGCAAATGATTTTTCTCAAGGCAAATTTCAAGATGAGCGTCAAAAACTCTTTAACATTCAGCACAATGATGAATTATCAGATAAAGAAAAGTGGCGTGCAATTGACAAAGTTAAATGCTTGCCTTTAGGAACAACTGAAAAACAGGTACTGGCTGAAAAACAAGCTGAACATGATCAAAAAATCAGAGATCAAGCAAGACAAGAAGCACTTGCTGAACTCCGAAAGGGGTTTGGAAATCATGCCTAAAACTATTAGAGAACTTGCTGACGAATTTGGTGTATCAAAACAAGCCATTAGGAAAAAACTAGATGCAAACTTTAGAGTAAAATATGTGCAAACCGTTCCTAGGAACGGAGTACAAACCTTAGTTGTCAGTAACTCGGGGTATTTGCTGTTAAAACAACATTTTGATGGTGGTAACATCCAAAAACTTGGAGAGAAGAAATTTACTAGTAGCACTGGTAACATGAGTATAAATACAATAGAATTACTCAACCAGCAATTAGCAATTAAAGATAACCAAATTAAAGAAAAAGATGAACAATTAAAATCAATGCAAAAATTATTGGATCAATCACAACAATTGCAATTAATTGCTGAAAGAAAGATTGAAGAATCAAAAGCAATTATTACTAAGCAAAGTCCATTTAATAATACTGAGTGCAATAATAACCGAGTTGATCCAAAACTAAAAAAAACTTGGTGGCGTTTTTGGTAAAAAACTTGAAAGGTTGGAAATATTATGAACAGTGTTCTCATGGTGTTAGCTTCAAAATTATCAGCTCTTATTACAACAACGTCTGAAGAATATGTATCAGCTAAGATGTCAGAGGCTAAAGCTACGAAAGATTTTAATAAAGCACTCCCCATTTATAGTGAGCTTATCAATAAATTACTAAATGATAAACAAGAAGCAATAACAGTTGCTAGCCAATATAGAGCAGAACTTGATAAAACTTTTTTGCCAGATACAGACATTAAATATTTAGAAACCACTTTTTCTAAACTGATCAAACTATTTGAAAAATTTGATAATAAGGAATCACCAACTTTCACTGCAGAACTAGTAGAGCAAATTAATGGTCTTATAAACACTGAGACACTAAAATCTATGCAATTATTAGGTTTTGACTTTAAATCTGCAATTGGTAAACCCGTAACTTTAGGAGTTGAAAAACTAATAAAAAATAAATTTGAGTTAATGATTTCAGATTCAAAGTCTTCAAATGAGTCATCTGATAAACATATTCCAGACATGTATGTTTATCATGCCAATATATATAAAGAAATCGATCAAGGAGGAATTATTGAATATACATTGAAGATTCCTGCGTATAATAATTTTCAAGTAAAAAGTCCCAATCCAGGAGAATTAGAGTCAAGAGCCATAAACTCTTTAGCATTTTTCCTATTTCAAAATGGTTGGACTATTTTCCCATCAGATTTTGCAAATAATTCTGTTATTGATAAAGAAGCATTTACTCATACATTAATTACTATAGACATGAACTATGCTAGACGTAATTATGGCGTACCTGAAACTAAATGAGGAGCTATAATCATCAGCTTTCTCATTCTATATGCCATTAAAAAAGACCGTCAAATTAAAAATGTGAAGTGAACCCCCATAGTTGGATGAAAAATTCTAACTATGGGGGTTGTTTTCTTTATAAAATGATATAATACTCCCTATATAGGAGAAAACGTATGTCTAGACAAAAACGATCGATCAAGGAAAATAATGATAAATTAAAAGTTCAATTAGAACTCCTCCGTAGTTATACGGAACACTTTGACTCAGGTATGATTCATATGGCTTTGCCAATGGCTACACAGGTTCGTGTATTAATACATCAAACAGATATGCTCTTATACTAAAAAAATGGACTATTTTTATTCAGTCCGTAAAATGAAAGTATAGGAGTATTTTTATGCCAATTCGTTATTCACAAGATTTCAAAGATTCATTGGTTAAACTTCACCAAGAAGGCCGTTCACTTAAATCATTAGCAGAAGAATTTGGTCCGTCGAAAGATTCTATTGCTATTTGGGTTAAACAAGCTACCCCAATCATGATCAAGGGTCAGTCAAAGACGTTAAAAGACGTCAAGCAACTAGAGAAGCGCCTCGCTATTTTGGAGGAAGAAAACGAAATTTTATCACGCATAGCCTAACAGTCAGGTTATAATGATTATAAATTAGTAATCGGGGGTGGGCATATGAATTCATTGATTAGTTTAGAAAAAGTTAATTATCAAATCGCTGATCAACATATTTTACATGATGTTGATTGGCAGATTCCAGCTGGGGCTCATATTACATTGACGGGACCATCCGGTGGTGGGAAAAGTACATTATTACGGATCATTGCGGCCATGATTTCTAAAACAAGTGGGACCTTGATTTTTGATGGGCAGCCGATTGAAAGTTATGACCCAATCATGTATCGGCGGCAAGTCTCATATTGTTTCCAACAACCGACGTTATTTGGTGAGACGGTGGCAGATAACTTAGCTTTCCCGTACCAAATTCGTAAGCAAGTCATGGATACGCAACGAGTGGTAACGGCGTTAAATAATGTTGGGCTGTCCGAACGAACCCTGCATCAGCCGATTATCGAGCTTTCCGGTGGTGAACGGCAGCGGGTCGCGCTGATTCGCAACATCTTATTCTTACCAAAAGTGTTGTTATTAGATGAGGTGACAGCTGGTTTGGATGAAAATAATAAGCAAATCGTGCACGCCTGGTTACGACAGTTAAATGAGCAGAATCACGTGACAACGATCATGATTACTCATGACGCGACAGAGATTGCTGCGGCAGATCAATTAGCGAAAGTGGTTGCTGGCAGATTGGAGGTACACGCATGAATTTAGCAGTTAATAATACGTCGCTATTTTTGGCGGCAATGTTAGTGCTCGTCGCGTTAGGAATTAGTTTGTGGCAGAAACTTGGCTTGGATAGGGACATCGTCATTGGTGTCGTGCGGGCTGTTGTACAACTATTTATCGTGGGTTACTTGCTAAAGTATATTTTCCGAGTCAACAATTTGTGGCTAACGCTGGTGATGATAGGCTTCATTATCTTCAATGCGGCTTGGAATGCGAAAAAACGGGGGCCGGGGATTGACCATGCATTAGCCATTTCGTTATTAGCCATTTTTGTTAGTACGGGGATAACACTCGGCGTACTCGTGCTATCTGGTGCGATTAAGTTTGTGCCATCGCAAATGATTCCCATTTCTGGTATGATTGCGTCGAATTCAATGGTCGCAATTGGGCTGGCTTATCGCAGCCTCAATAGTCAGTTTCATGACCAGCGGCAAGGTGTGCTTGAACGGTTGGCGTTAGGGGCTGGTCTACTTGATGCTTCGATTGCCATCGTGCGTGAGGCGATTCGTACGGGGATGTCACCAACCATTGATTCGGCAAAGACCGTGGGTCTAGTCAGTCTGCCAGGGATGATGTCCGGTTTGATCTTTGCAGGGGTCGATCCGGTACGGGCCATTAGGTATCAAATTATGGTCACGTTCATGCTCTTATCAGCGACTAGTTTGGGGTCAATCATTGCGTGCTATTTAGCTTACCGTAATTTCTATAATGAACAAAAACAGTTGAAGTAATGACTCCTGATTGCAGTCCCGCGGGGAGTCCTTTATGATGGAAGCTGAAATAAACTTAATGCGGGGGTATTGATTCAAATTAACTGGTATTTGAATTCCCGACCACTCAAATGTTTAAATTGGCGAACACCGATTGAGATCTTTTTGCGTGATCTGCGTTACTAAATTTGTTCAAGTTATTTCTTGCAATCTGCCTTTTGCAAATATTTGGTGAAATTATTTTTTAAGGTTCAGTTAGTGTCCACTTAAGGTTGGGTTATCCATAGCAGTTAAACTGACAACAGTTAGAAGCAAATAATATAAAAGTTAAAAAGAAGGTTCAATTATGAAAAAATTCTTGCAGTTCTGGTCACAGGTTTAATCGCGGTCGCGATGGTTTTAGATGCTTACTGGTTGTTACAAATGAATAAGGATCATCGACTGATGCTAGTGCGACCACCACGAGTCAAGCAACGACGACTGACAGCACAAGTGACACCACCAGTGTTAGTTCGAGGTCATCGACGATTTCGACGAGTAGTTCGAGCGGCAAGTATAAGGATGGCACTTATAAGGGCTCATCTGTGAGCACCCAGTGGGTAACGTCCAGGTTAAAGTGACCATTTCTGCGGGAAAATCACCGACGTGACGATGGTTCATAGTACAAGTGAAGATGGTGAAGGCCGCAGTCAGGCAATTGACAACCAGGCTGAACCCGTTTACATCTCTAAAACAAAGAAAGCCCAATCCGCTGATATCCAAGCTATCTCTGGGGCAACCGTGACATATGAAGGTTACACCCAATCACTACAATCTGCACTAGATAAAGCAGTATAACAAGGTAGAGGTATAGGCATATGGAAATGCATTCTAAGCGTATCAAAGGGCATACCATGTTGAGTTTTGTGTATCACACAATGAGCACGGTTTTTACTAGCCAAATTGTTTTGGATGAGACAGCCGAGAAGCCGGCGTTGCTCACTAAAATAGAACACTTTCAAAATCTGTTAGAAGTATATTTAGAGCAAATCAATACCCGTTTTCACCGTATTTAGCTGATTCTGAGGTCAGTCGCTATAATCGTGGTGAGATCACGGCCCTGACGATGTCGCCAGATCTTTATTCGTCTTTGCCTCAAGTTTAGCAGCTAAGTAGCAACGCATGATGCTTTTTGATGCCAACTACAATGGTGAATTTGAACCCTCTGGTTTTGTGAAGGCTGGTCGATTGAAGTTGGCTTTTCAAAATTCCTTGTGCCCCTATTCCAATTTCCCAGTGTACAAGCGGTGAACTTGATCGGTGGGGGTGATATGCAGATGGAGACCCGGGAGCAATCGGACTGGGTATTTGACATCGGCATTGTTGATCCGACCGATCGTTATAGCATTATTAAGACGGTCCAGCTAAAAACCGGGGCGATTGCCACATCGGGCATTTCTGAACGGGGGCACCATATTAAGGGAGCTGTCGACGATATCCTACAAACAACGGTGATTGGCCAAGCGCTCCAGGAAGTTGATGTGTGGGCGACGGCCTTAATGGTGAATCCTGACCTAGCA
>NZ_CP019984.1 GCF_002982135.1 Pediococcus inopinatus
AAAAATTATTTGTACGCGGTTATCCCGACTGGTTTGCTCTCAGGGCTTGTATTTTGGCTTCTGACGCATTTCTTTGCTTAACAGGTGTATTTATATTAAATTATCTTTAAAATGGCTTAGAATGCAAAATAAGTCCTCCTAGCACTATCTGGGCTGTCCGCCGAGCGTCAGTCGAGGCTTCTTCTGAGCCACGTCTTTTGGTTTTGAATTTAGCGAGTGAACGAAGTGAACGCTGCAAGCAAAATGTGAGCGTGATTTTCGCTCACTCCTTTTTGGTTTGGGGCACGGAGACCCCCGCCTCTTATATAACCTCTTTTAAAACCTCTTTTAAAACCTCTTTTAAGGGCATGTTCCACGTTACTCTCCCAAGCGTTTCACAAATGTTTGGGGGTCCAATTGTCTGTTTATGGGGTCCAATTGTCTGTTTATAGGGGTCCAATTGTCTGTTTATGGGGGTCCAATTGTCTGTTTATGGGTCTCGTCTTGAGGTTCCGGCCTTAATGGTAGCCTCTGATTTAGGAGGTGGTTTTTTGAGCAACGAACTAGTTAAATATCAACCGGAGTTAAATACAATTCCTCTGCGTAAATTTAGTCCTGTTGAGATGAATTTATTTTTCAATTGTGTCTAGAATGCGTGATAAGGGTGACCAAACCGTCCGCTTTAGCTTTGACCAGCTAAAAGAGTTAAGTAATTACAAACCCACAGCTAATCGGCGCTTTATCGACGATATTAAACGCACCTACGACCACTTGATGGACTTGCGTTTCGGTAGCCAAAGCAAAAGTGGGTTGTCGTTCGAAAGATTTGTCATGTTTACCAAATTTAAGATCAACGGTGACGTAGACGAGCCGTACGTTGACGTAGAAATCTACAAAGACGCTTTGCCCTTGCTGAACAATCTAGAGAGTTGGGTGCGGTATGCACTTATCGAGTTTCGCGACCTAAAAAGTAGCTATGCCAAAACCATGTTTCGATTACTCAAAGGCTATCGGACAACTGGATACGCCTACTTTTCCAAAGCAGATTTTGATGAGTTACTTGATATTCCAAAAACTTATCGGCAAGGCGACATTAACAAAAAAGTAATAAAACCAATCAAAGAAGAACTTACCCCCCTATTTCGTGGGCTAACTGTCCGCAAGAAATACGGTAAAAGGCGAGGAAAGCCTGTTATTGGCTATTCTTTTGCATGGAAACCCGAAAAGAAAGATGCCAATGATTTCTCACAAGGCCAATTACAAGATGAGCGTCAAAAGCTTTTTAATATTCAGCATAATGGTGAATTAACAGAGCAGGAAAAATGGCGCGCCATTGACAAGGTTAAGGGTTAACTTTAGGCTCTACTGAGAAACAAGCATTGGCTGATAAACAGGCCGAGCACGATAAAAAAATAAGAGATCAAGCAAGACAAGAAGCACTTGCTGAACTCCTAAAGGGGTTTGGAAATCATGCCTAAAACTATTAGAGAACTTGCTGATGAATTGGGCGTTTCAAAGCAAAGAATTCAACAAATTATCGCCAAATTATCGGCAAGCAAAACACCAAATAAGGAAGGCAATAGATACGTTTTAAACGCCCAAGATGTCAAAAATATAAAGGATTTGATGGGTTTTGATAATGACAAGTCATCGACAAGTGAATCGACAAATAGACTTGTCGATTATGATGTTTACTTAGATGTGATAGATTCCATAAAAGAAAAAGATGAACAGATAAAAATTTTATTAGAAGTTCAAAAACAAACACAAAATCTTCTAGATCAGCAACAACGGTTAGCATTACAGGATAAAAAAATTTTAGAAGAATATAAGGCAGAGATCAAAGATTTAAAAGCATTAAATATGCCGCCACAAGATATAAAAAAAGAGAATTCTTCTCCAAAGAAACAACAGACTATATAAAAGGATCGCCACAAAAGCCAAATAAAAAAAGTGGTGGCAATTTAAAAAAACGAGGGCAAAAAATGATTGATTCAAAAATTATGAGACAACAAAGTCTATTTGAAGGAATTTGGTAACACATACTTTTCAGATAAAGGCACTCTAAAGCGCAACAAAGTAATAGAAGACTCGATGCTTATACGCCTATATTGATGAAGGCATTACTAGCCAATCAACTAATTCATGATACCTATACTGAGTCAGTTGTTATAGATGATAAAAGTGTAGAGATTTTAAGTTAAATCAATTTATTGAAATGTTTACATATAAAGAATACTGGCAAGATAGCTACACAAAATTTGAAAATAAAATTGGCCTGACTGCTGGCGGTAAGTTTATTGATGAGACTGCTGATGTTGTGTTAGATTTTCCCTTCAAAGATACCGTTTTAAAAGCTGGTATGACGAAAGAAGATCAAAAAGATGCTGACGAACCCTTTTTGCATGAAACGATTGCTAAGGCTGAAATTGATCAATTATTAGAACCTAAAATATTTGTAAATGCTACTAAGTATGATCAAGAAATTTAGACGGTGCACCAGTTGATAATTTTGAGGATAATAATTTGATTATCAAGGGAAATAACCTGATTGCCCTGCATAGTTTGAAACAACGCTACCTTGGTAAAGTAAAGATGATTTATCTCGACCCACCTTATTATTTGATGAAACAAAGCCGGCGGATGCTTTTAAATATAACTCGAATTTCAAACTTTCTACGTGGTTGATCTCATGAAAAATAGATTGGAATTGCAAATGAACTACTCACTGATGGTGGAGTAATTTTTATTTCGATGGGTGAAGACGGTCAGGCTCATTTGAAATTGTTGATGGATAACATTTTTGGTAGGTCTAATTTTGTACAAACGTTTATTTGGCGAAATACAGATAATGCTGATTCTTTGGGAAAAAGAGTCGTTCTAGCGTTGAGTATGTACATGCCTATGAGAAAATAAAGATAGTTCCGTACGATGGATTGGTAAAAAAACGGAAAATGGAGATGCACCATTGCTAAATACCGGAAATCCAGTCGGAACGCTAACGTTTAAGCCGGGAATAATTAGATTTAAGATTTCTGATGGTATATATCCTGCAGGTAAATATGAATCATTGGAGGCTTTGACAGATATTATCGTTGAAGATGGGAAAATTCTAACGAAATCAAGCTCCGAGGTACATTTAAATGGGGACAGAAAAACTTAAACAACGAGGTTGCGAAAGGTGGCGACTTCATAATTAAAAGTGATAAGTTTTCAATTCGTTATCAAAAGGCAGAAGGTTCAACTATGCGCCTGAAAAATTCGTGGATGGCCCTTATCTGTCAAAAATTTTGGTGTAGGAAGTAACGAAGATGCTAAATCACATATTGGTACGCTTGGGTTAGATTTTAGTTTCTCAAAACCAGAGTCTTTGATTGCCTACTTTATTAGAGCAGTTACGCAAGAAAACGATATTGTTATGGACTTCTTCATGGGGTCAGGTACAACTCAAGCAGCAGCTTTGAAGATGAATCGTCGATTTATTGGAGTGGAGCAACTTGATTATATTTCCGATGGCGTGGAGCGATTAAATAAGGCGCTTGAGGGAGAACAAGGTGGTATCTCTAAAGACGTTAATTGGCAAGGTGGCGGATCATTTGTCTATGCTGAATTAATGGAAAAGAACCAAGGTTATCTCAAAGATGTCCAACAGGCCGAAACAACAAAGCAATTAGAAGATGTTGTTCATCGCATGATTGAAGGCGGCGCTGATTTTGATTTCCGCGTTGATGTCGAAAAAGTCCTGCAAGATCCTGAATATCAAACGATGTCATTGGCTGATAAAAAGCAGCTGATGGTCAAGGTCATTGATAAGAATCAGTTGTATTATGCTTACAGTGATATGGAAGATCGTGATGTACAAGAGCTGATGTCTGAGAGTGATATTACCTTTAATAAGAGCTTTTATGGGGAGCGTGATCTGTAATGGTCAAAAAGAAAGCACGAGAACTTGTCTTACCCATTGTTCATGAGATTAAAGACTATGCGAGTGATTTTTAAAAAACGATGAACCCAGACATTCTTTTGTTTATCCGGACTACATTAAGCACAACCTCAAACATCAGCTACGTGATTATCAAAAGCAATCACTATACAACCTGAATTACACGCAAAAAGATGACCATGTTGCCAGTCGCTTCAAACAATTGTTATTCCATATGGCCACTGGTTCTGGAAAAACTGATGTGATGGCAGCCGATATATTGTATTTTTACCATGAATTTGGCTATCAAAATTTTCTTTTTGTCGTTAATACAAACGCGGTGATTGCCAAAACGCGTGAAAACATGATGAATGTTCAATCACCAAAGTATCTCTTTTCACAACCAATAAGTATTGATGGGATTCAGATTGAATTGCGAGAAGTCACCCGCTTTCCAACAAATAGTGAACCAGGGGTGATCTACTTGCGGCTAACAACCATCCAAACTTTAGCAAATGAGTTAAATACACCACGCGAAAATGGCTTAACTTATGGCGATTTAGAGAAACAGAAGTTGATTATTCTAGCGGATGAAGCACATCATTTTTCTGCTGGAACTAAGAGCAAAGCAGATCAAAAAAATAAAGCTTGGGAGTATGTCTTAGACCGTATTCGACAAGCTAATAAAGCAAATCGTCAGTTAGAATTTACAGCCACGATCGATTTAAATAACGAGTTTATTTACGAAAAATATCGTGATAAAATCATTTTTCAATATGACTTAAAAGAGTTCCAAAATGCAGGATATTCAAAAAAAATTGCTCGTTTGCAAGCCAATGCTGATGATAACGAAAAGATGCTAAACGCGGGATTGTTATCACAATATCGTAAGCGGATGGCGATTCAGGCGGGTGTGAAAGATTTTAAGCCGGTTATTTTATTTAAATCCAATAAAATAGCTGTTTCAAAAGCGGCTCGTGATCAATTTTTGACGATGATGGATCGGCTAACTGCTGAAGATCTGGCGCAATTTATTGCAAAGCAACTACAAACCACGCAATCGTCTACTTTGCGCCAAGCCTATACTTATTATCAAACAGTTGATATGGGGAGCTTGGTACGTGAATTGCAACGTGATTTTCAACCATTGAATACAATTAATGTTAATGATACGAGTAGCAATGGGATTTTAGGGGACTTAAATGATTTACGTAATTTGAATACTTTAGAGGAACCAAGTAATCCCTTTAGAGCTATTTTTGCCGTCGCCAAACTTTCTGAAGGTTGGGATGTTTTAAATTTGTATGATATTGTCCGAATTGGTGAGCAACCTATTACGTCAACACAAACTAATAGTGAGGCGCAATTAATTGGTCGTGGTGCGCGATACAATCCCTTCGTCTATGAGGATGCAACCTCTTTCACGCGACGATTTGACCATAATACGCCAGAATTACAGATATTAGAGTCCTTACACTATCACACGATTAACGATAAAAAATATATTGATAATCTGACGAAGTCCTTTGAAACAATGCAGCTACAAGTTGAAGATGATAAGGACTTTGATATTTTAACCACGACGGTTAAAAAGTCATTTAAGAAATCTGATGTCTATCAATATGGCAAGCTGTATTACAATGACGTTGAAGATGTTCCTGAAAGTGAATACAATGGTTTGGCAAAATATGGGGTCCCTGTTGCAGAACTACCTACCGTTAACATTGAGACAGCAACCCTAGAAGCAACGGCCTTTGATACACAAAATGTTGCAGGTATGAATGAGACACGGCTGGTAAAGATTGATGAGGCACTCGTTAAAAAATCAATGGCACGGAATCCTTTCTTCAGATTCAATACCATGAAAAAATATATGCCGACGCTAAATTCTATATCTGAGTTTATGTATGATGCGCAGTGGCTAGGACAGCTAAAAGAAATCCAAGCGACGGTATCAACTGGTGCAGATACAGTGCTTAGTCGAGAAACGCAGCTATTAGTCGTTGAAAAATATCTAGCGTATATTCAACGCATGTTAATCATGAACTACAAGCGTCAACGTGGGACTAATAAATTTATTGGATTGCCAATTAAGGAAGTCGTTCAGGACTATCAAAAGCGTGTTCCCGTTAACTATTCTAATGCTGGTGTTCATGAGTCAATTCAAACTTATGACTATAAAAAGGCACCGTGGTTTGTCTATAACGAAGCCATCGTCGACAAATTAGAACGTAGCTTAATTGAACTGATCCAAGACTATGTTGAAGAACTGCAAAACAAGTATAAAGATGTTTACCTCATTCGTAGTGATGAGCGTAATACTAAGCTGAAATTACATGAATTTGCCGATAATGTGTCTCACTATGCTGGTTTCTTGCCGGACTTTGTCTTGTATTTAGCTAATGAATCTTATATTTATCAGATTTATATTGAACCTAAAGGCACTCAATTACTTGATCAAGATCAGTGGAAAGAGGACTTGCTAACGAGTATTTCTCCTGATAGTGTGGATGTTATAGGTGAAAATGAAAAAGTTAAGTTATATGGTGTCAGGTTTTACGTGTCAGGTGACTCACGACAAATAAGAAAGAAAATAGAAATATTTACAGACTAAATGAAGGAGGTTCATTGCAATGGGCATAAAGCCATCTAAAAGCAGACAAAATTTAATTGATAATCTAGATTGTAGATTACTCAATATCCCAGATAATAAAAAAGCACTACAATTATTGACCAATTTAAACTATTTTCAAGTAGTCAATGGCCTGGAAAATATATTTCTTACTACAGTTCATCCTAAAAAATTTAATAAAGTATCCATTTTTGATTTTGAGCGTTTGTACTATGATAGTAAAAAAATAGCAACTGAAATATCGAGAGCCCTAGATGATTTTGAAGAACGTTTAAAGAGCTCTATATCTTATCATTTTAGTCAGTCGTATTGCATGAATATCAATGATACAATGCAATATACTAACAAAAATAATTATCGAGATGATGCTGAATTTGATGGATACCCACTTAATTCAGAACAATATGCAAAAATTATACAAACTTTCAAGGCAACCGAATCCAGAAATAAATTTTTATTTTTTCAACCGTGGTTCCTAACAAGTCTTGTTCAAAAAAACGATCATATTAATCAATCTTTCTACAGAGATATTCAATATACCGCTCCTAACAATGTTATGACTTATCAGTATGACTCTCAGGTGGCAGTTCCTTTGTGGGTAGCCATTGAAACTTTGCCGTTTGGTTCGCTAATCTATTTGTGTCATTATCTAAAAGATGATGAAATGAGTAATGTTTTAAATGATTTTGGATTAACAGCCAACGATAGAATAATATTTTTAAATGTTTTAGATGTTTTAAAAGAATTAAGGAATCATATTGCTCATGGTAACCTCTTATTAAGATTTCAAACACCTGCTTATATTAAATTTACCAATGATTTTGTAAATCGATTTGAATTGAATCCCAAGTCAAGAGGAACAACTGGTGCTAATCGACGTGTTTCATATGCATCAAAAATATACCTCTATGATTCCTTAAAAATTTTGCATCATTTTGATTCAACGAAAACAGTGGTAAAACAATTCAAAAAAATGTTTTACCACAACATGAAAAATATGAAACAAGGTGAAATATATAATAAACGTATTCTAAAGGCGATAGATGCTCCCAGCTACAGAGCATTAAAAAATTTGACGTAATGATATTTAATATATATACTATACATACATACTAAATAAGGCTCCTAACGAGCACTCGCCGTTAATCAATTGGTTAATGACGTCGATAAAATACCCATGTAACTATTTAATTATAGTTATATGGGTATTTTTGGATAGATTCATTAATACAAGGGTCTATAAATTACAAATACCCCCTCAAAAACATTGAAAGAATAGCCCCTAATATCCATAATATAGATATTGGGGGTTATTTGTTTTTAATATTTAATTTATAACGCATGCCAAGCCACTAGTTTTTTCGGGAATTAGGTTTACCGCTCATTTCAAGATTACCACTTTCATAATGGGCCCAACATGAATATATTTCAACTATTTTAGTTGCTTTATCAATGGTATAAACGACGCGATGTTGACCATTCATTCTTCGAGAATAGTACCCAGCTGCAGGTGGTGTTAACTTTTCAAATGACTGTACTGGTTTATATGGATTAGATTCTAATACACTTTTTATTTCTTCAAAGGATTGACGTAATGGGCTTCTTAAAACTTTTTTTAAATCACCCTTAGCTGATGATTTTATTTTTACTTTCCAACGATTACTCACGATCAATTTCTTTGATCATTTCATCTAGATCAACTGATTCATCATCTTTACGGCTGAAGGTGGCTTGAATCTGACCATTCATCATTAAGTTCATGGTTTCCTGTAATGCGTCGTAGTCTTTTTTCCCAATCAAAACGGCACTACGACTGTCATTGGATCCTGCAATAATAACAGGTTTGGAGTCCCGATTAGCATCTTTTATAAGTGAAAATAGATTGGTTCGCGCTGTAGTTGGATTAATAATTTTTTCCATATGGTTCCCCTCCTCAACTTATCTAATATTATAGGCGTACATGATAACGTACGTCAATTGCAAACTATTATATCGCCAAAGGAGATTATGACTTATGCAACAAATCGTCCTACCCATCAAAGATTCAAATGTCCTTAAAGAAGTTCAAGATACCTTGCTTCATAGTTTTAAAGCCGGTCAACGCAACTACACCATTTTTCAAGTGGGCAAAGCGACCTTGTTACGTGTGAGCGATGTTATGAGACTCCGCTGGGCAGATGTCTTCAATGAAAATGGTACCGTGCGTCAGAATGCGTTTATCCACGATAAAAAAACGGGCAAAGCCAATTTGCTCTACTTAAAACCAGTTCAAACGGGTTTATTAGCCTATCAAGGGTGGTTACAAGAAAATCATCTGGCCTCAGAATGGTTGTTTTCTTCGATTCAGCACCCTGATCGACATATCACGGAAAAACAGTTCTACAAAATCATGAGCAAGGTTGGTGATCTGTTAGGAATTAATTATCTAGGTACCCATACGATGTGCAAAACAGGTGCTTATCGCGTCTATACGCAATCAAATTTTAATATTGGCTTAGTCATGCACTTGTTAAATCATTCTAGTGAAGCCATGACACTAGCTTACTTAGGCTTGGATCAAGCCAGTCAAGAAACCATGCTCGATCAAATTGATTTTGGATAACTATGTGTGCCAATGCCAGCAAAAAACTGTTCACCTAGAAGCTGAATAAAACAAGAAGTGCCTACACCTATAAATGCACATTGATGTGTATATAAAATGAGCAAAATAAATAACGAACACTCAAGCATTAACATATACTATGCTAAGATTTGATAAGAACAAAAAAATGGGACGTGATATTTATGAAACTTATTAAGTTTGGTATCAAAAATTTTAGAGGTTTCGGAAATGAATTACAAGAAGTAAAAATAGATAATTTCACTTGCTTAGTTGGTAAAAATGATGCCGGAAAGTCTTCTATCTTCGACGCTATGGATGTGTTTTTTAACGGTTTTAAAAATATTGATTCTGATGATGCACATATAGACTCACATGGTAATCGTGCAAAAAAGGTTGAATTGTCGGGGACGTTTGATGTTGAAGATTCTCAAATAAAAATAGAATCTGTTCCAACTTCTCTGGGAGCTGAGGGATTACTTAACAGCGAAGGGCAGCTTAAAATAGTGCAAGAAATATCTTCACCAAGCAAAAGTGGAATAAAAACTTTTATTATGGCGTTTTTACCAGATTTGGATGAGGTAAAAGATATACATACTTTGAAAAATTCGGCTTTAAAGAAAAGATTTAATAAAATTAAAGAGGATAATCATATTACCGGATGGGATAAAATACCTCAAACTACTAATACACTTATGCGCAAAGCAATAATTAATTACTATGAAAATAAACTCCCTGCCCAAAGTAGCATTCCTGTGAAAGTCCCTATAGACAAGGAGGGGGGTAAAGATCTATGGAGTTCAATAAATAAAGGTTTGCCACTCTTCCAATTATTTAAGACTGACAGGGATAATAATGATTCAGATGCTGAAATTCAAAATCCCTTGAAAGCTATAACTAAAAAAACCCTTCAAGGAAAGTTACAAGAACAGCTAGATACTATAACATCCACAATTAAAGCAGAAACAATAAAACAAGCTAATAAAACTCTTGAGAAACTAAATGAGATGGATCCTGATCTGGCTAGTCAAATAACTCCTACGTTTGATGATCCATCATGGCAAAATATTTTTAAATTTTCGTTAGACACCGATCAAATTCCTCTAAATAAAAGAGGGAGTGGAACCCGGAGATTAATCCTTTTAAACTTTTTTCGAGCTGAAGCAGAACAGGCAAAAGATGAATCCAATAGCAATAATATTATATATGCTTTTGAAGAACCAGAAACTGCTCAACATATAGATCACCAAAAAATACTAATGGAATCTTTCAAAAAAATAGCGGAACAGGCTAATCAACAAGTTTTAATCACGACACACAGTCCTGAATTAGCTGGATTAACTGATGTGGATAACATTAGAGAAGTTACACAAAATAATTATATAAGTAAAATAGACAACTCACCAAGTTTATTACGTATTTCTGATGAGTTAGGTATTTTCCCTAATATTTTGGGCATGCCAGGTAAATTAAGAATGGTTATTTTTGTGGAAGGACCCAACGATGTTAAATTTTTAAGACTATTTTTATCTAAATATTGTTCGGATTTTGTTACTCAAAATGATCTCCTTATAATTCCCTTTGGAGGTGGGGCCTTAAAACATTGGCTTGATCTAGATGTATTAAAATCTATAAATCCATGTACGTATTATATTTTTGATAACGATAAGGCTGGAAAGGAATATGAACGTAAGTTAGAAAAGTTGGGAAAGAAATTAAGTTCTCATGTGTGGAAATTAGGCCCCATTGAGTTTTATTTTCCTTATGAAACCTATTTACATGAAGCTACGTCAATTAATAAAAGCAGACATAATACAGATCCGGATAAGCTTTTAACCATAATATCTAAAGAAAATTATCATATAGCTGACTATAAAAAAAATATAGAACCTGTTAAAGGGGCGCTTTGGAGTAAATTTAAAGAAATAACAGACAATGGTCAATTAGCTAGTTATTGGTCTAGTGATAGTAATATAAATTCAGAATTCAAAGATTTAGCAGCTGAATTAAAATCCTGCTATGAAAACGATTAAGGCTTATAGTTTATAATATTTCAAAAATTTTAAAGTTATAGAAAGGAATCCTATCACCAAAATTATTTGGCTGTTTGTCGGTTTTACCGCTTTATTTTTTAATAAAAACGTAAGTCTTATCTTTACTGCCTATTTTCTAATTGCTTATTTTTTTCTGTTTATTCCGACAAAATACCGTTTTAGTCATTGACAAAGATCTTGGTCGGACAAAGTGTTTTAGCTATTCTGAGCTTAAACATGGCGGCCAGTCACTAATACCGGATTGATTTGGTGCGTTGCTAGTACCAGGAAACCCGCTGTGGCTAAGAGTTGTTCTTATGTTACCGGTGATCCTGGGGGTACCATCGAAGCTCTCTTTGGTTCGTCGTCGACTTATTATAATCAACAATCTGCAACACTGATCCGGCCAGAAGCATTTGCGACTTTAAAACAGCCCATTCTTTACGCTTATCAATTAGGGGGCACACCGGTTGATAACGCTTATTGGTTTGAAGATAACCGCATGAAAGCCTTAGTTGCATCAGCCGATTAAAATATACAGTAATAAAATTTGTTTACTGTATTATACCAAAAAGGTATAATGATTATTGAGGTGGAAGAATGTATGGAATATTTTGCTGAAAATCGCAAACTCACAAAAATCTTGAATGATCCCCGTTTACTAGTTAAAAATTTTGGCCGTGATCGGGCTAAACGCATTCAAGCTCGGCTTGATGAGTTTGACGCTGCTGATACTCTGAAGCAGATTTCTTCTGATCCACCGCCACGCTGTCACCGATTGCATAACAATTTGGAAGGCAAATTTGCTGTTGATGTCAGCAAAAATTTCCGCATTGTTTTTGAGGGTTACGATAAAGCCGATCAACTTTCAGTTGAAAGATCAGCAATTGTAACTGTTCAAATTATAAAGATTGAAGACTATCATTAAAGGAGTTGAAACGTATGCTGCATCGCGAGAATAGTATTCGGCAGTATCACACCAGTTCAGCTGCCGATCTCATTAAAGAAACTATGGACTTTTATCAAATTACTCAAACTGATCTAGCCGCTCGCTTAGGGGTTAGTCAAAAAAACATTTCAGATATTCTTAAACGCAAACGATTCATCAATGAGTTATTGGCTTTAAGAATCGAAACTGTTATGGGTATTTCTAGTCAATTACTCCTTAACTTAGATGCTAACTTTAAATTGCATCAGGCTAAGGAAAATGCTAAAGATTCTGAACCCAATCATCAATCAGACAAATTCCTTAAACGATATGATTGGGTATCAGCATAAGATTAATCATTGGAATAGTGGTAAAGCAAGCAGTCTTAGGTACGGGGCTTGTCAGTGAGTTGATGAAGGAAACTTTTACAGTTTCCAGCTTGAAATCGGTTTTAAACTCACAATTAAATTGATATTTAAGCAGCAGTTGATTTAATCAACTGCTGCTTTTTTGATCAAGCTAAATTAGCTTGCGCCGTTTGCGCAAAACTCCGCCTGAAAGGCTCCTGCTGAAGGCATGCTCATGATGCAAAATCATTCGGCCGACAGCCCCTTGTCTGGAAGACTTTTTTACTCAAATTCCGATAGCAATTTTGAGTAAAAACGCGAAGCTTTGCCAAAAAGTGGCTAGCCAATCGGCTAACCATTTTGGCATTGCACAGCGAACTTGGGGGTCAAGGGGGAGCGTTAGCTGTCCCCCTTGCAAGCACCGCAGCTGCCACAAACGTAGTCTTGTGGCTAGCATGCGGGTTGCTTGCCAAACCCCGTGAATTAATTTATTATGTGAGTAGAAACCCTTAGGGTTTCACGAGCTTAATCAATCAATTCACTTGCCTGAAAGGCAAAACAAAGGGGGTGGGGTTTGTGAGCGAACAACACAATATGGCTAGCTATCTATCCGATAAACAACCCAATCGGAAAGACAGTCGGCAAATCAATTTTAGAGTGAGCGAGCAGGACTATTTAAAGCTTTCGCAGTCAGCGAAAACTTTAAATATGTCCGTGCCTGCTTTTGTCAAAAAGAAGGCACAAGGGGCACGGATCGTTGCCCCTAAGATTGGCGCAAAAGAAGCCCAAGCATTAACCCGTCAATTAGCAAAAATTGGGGGTAATCTCAATCAATTAGCCAAACACGCCAATCAAGGGGGCAATGTTCCTGCCCAAGCATTGCAGGAATTGCAAAGTGAGGTGGCACACATATGGCAACAACTCACATAAAACGGTCTGCCAGCGCGTCACGCCTTGTCAATTACGCCGAAAAACGAGCGGTCTTAAAAGACGGACTAAACCTTGATGTTGACTACGCAAAAAGTCAATTCAAACAAGTCCGTGAAGTGTATGGCAATCAAGGCAAGACGCAGGCGTATGCTAGCCGTATCTCGTTTAGTCCCAAAGAATTTGACCCGACAAACGAAGATGACCAACAAAAAGCGCTCGATATTGCCAAAGAAGTGTATCAAAAAACCTACCCTAATCAGCAAGTCGCTTTATACGAACATGCCGACACGGACGCTTTACACATTCATGCCGTCATTGGGGCAATCGACTTAGAAACAGGGAAAAAAATGCACGGTAACTGGCAAGAATACCGCGAAAAATTAGTCCATAATACCGATGAAATCGTGCAAAAACATGGGCTTGAAGTTACGAAAGTTGACCCTGAACGCTATGAAAAACGTTCTATGGCAGAAATTAAAATGCATGATCGTGGGCAACCCACTTGGAAAGACCAAATCAGACAAGCCGTTGACAGCACCATGTCTAATCCCCTTATTCGCGATTTTCAGACGTTTAGAGACGATTTAAAGCAAAAGGCGATAGATGTATGGGAACGGGGAAAAGACCTTACCTATCAGCTCACAGGCACGAATTATAAAGCACGTGGTAACAAACTCGGCACAGCTTACGAAAAGGGGGCAATTTACAATGAGTTGGAAAGACGTACCAGAGACCCAAGAGACAACCAAACAGATACCAGAACCCCAGATACAAACAGATTTAACCGAACTCAATCAGACCCTGAAAGAAATCAGGAACTATCAGGGCACACAAATTCAACTACAAAGCAAACAACAAATCGAACTGACCGAACAGCTGACACAAATCGAACAAGCCAGTCAGCGCGTCAATCAAGCCTTTCAGAAGACCTTGAACGATTTAAACAGCAACAACGAGACCAACAAAGAACAATTAGTCGCGACGCTAAAAGACGCGCAAAACCACTTCAACGAGCAGACAAAGACCGTCAATCAAAGGACAATCGCCGAACTGCAAAAGATAAACAGCGTCCAACAGGACAACAACAACACGTTGAAAACCCTAAACGACAGCCTAAACCAGACCGTTCAAGGGACTATGGACCAAGTCGCTAACCGTTTATCTACGGAAATTGATCGAACACATAAAAATATGAGTTGGTATGAAATTAAAAATTATTTGTACGCGGTTATCCCGACTGGTTTGCTCTCAGGGCTTGTATTTTGGCTTCTGACGCATTTCTTTGCTTAACAGGTGTATTTATATTAAATTATCTTTAAAATGGCTTAGAATGCAAAATAAGTCCTCCTAGCACTATCTGGGGCTGTCCGCCGAGCGTCAGTCGAGGCTTCTTCTGAGCCACGTCTTTTGGTTTTGAATTTAGCGAGTGAACGAAGTGAACGCTGCAAGCAAAATGTGAGCGTGATTTTCGCTCACTCCTTTTTGGTTTTGGGGCACGGAGACCCCCGCCTCTTATATAACCTCTTTTAAAACCTCTTTTAAAACCTCTTTTAAGGGCATGTTCCACGTTACTCTCCCAAGCGTTTCACAAATGTTTGGGGGTCCAATTGTCTGTTTATGGGGGTCCAATTGTCTGTTTATAGGGGTCCAATTGTCTGTTTATGGGGGTCCAATTGTCTGTTTATGGGGTCTCGTCTTGAGGTTCCGGCCTTAATATGGTAGCCTCTGATTTAGGAGGTGGTTTTTTGAGCAACGAACTAGTTAAATATCAACCGGAGTTAAATACAATTCCTCTGCGTAAATTTAGTCCTGTTGAGATGAATTTATTTTTTTCAATTGTGTCTAGAATGCGTGATAAGGGTGACCAAACCGTCCGCTTTAGCTTTGACCAGCTAAAAGAGTTAAGTAATTACAAACCCACAGCTAATCGGCGCTTTATCGACGATATTAAACGCACCTACGACCACTTGATGGACTTGCGTTTCGGTAGCCAAAGCAAAAGTGGGTTGTCGTTCGAAAGATTTGTCATGTTTACCAAATTTAAGATCAACGGTGACGTAGACGAGCCGTACGTTGACGTAGAAATCTACAAAGACGCTTTGCCCTTGCTGAACAATCTAGAGAGTTGGGTGCGGTATGCACTTATCGAGTTTCGCGACCTAAAAAGTAGCTATGCCAAAACCATGTTTCGATTACTCAAAGGCTATCGGACAACTGGATACGCCTACTTTTCCAAAGCAGATTTTGATGAGTTACTTGATATTCCAAAAACTTATCGGCAAGGCGACATTAACAAAAAAGTAATAAAACCAATCAAAGAAGAACTTACCCCCCTATTTCGTGGGCTAACTGTCCGCAAGAAATACGGTAAAAGGCGAGGAAAGCCTGTTATTGGCTATTCTTTTGCATGGAAACCCGAAAAGAAAGATGCCAATGATTTCTCACAAGGCCAATTACAAGATGAGCGTCAAAAGCTTTTTAATATTCAGCATAATGGTGAATTAACAGAGCAGGAAAAATGGCGCGCCATTGACAAGGTTAAGGGGTTAACTTTAGGCTCTACTGAGAAACAAGCATTGGCTGATAAACAGGCCGAGCACGATAAAAAAATAAGAGATCAAGCAAGACAAGAAGCACTTGCTGAACTCCTAAAGGGGTTTGGAAATCATGCCTAAAACTATTAGAGAACTTGCTGATGAATTGGGCGTTTCAAAGCAAAGAATTCAACAAATTATCGCCAAATTATCGGCAAGCAAAACACCAAATAAGGAAGGCAATAGATACGTTTTAAACGCCCAAGATGTCAAAAATATAAAGGATTTGATGGGTTTTGATAATGACAAGTCATCGACAAGTGAATCGACAAATAGACTTGTCGATTATGATGTTTACTTAGATGTGATAGATTCCATAAAAGAAAAAGATGAACAGATAAAAATTTTATTAGAAGTTCAAAAACAAACACAAAATCTTCTAGATCAGCAACAACGGTTAGCATTACAGGATAAAAAAATTTTAGAAGAATATAAGGCAGAGATCAAAGATTTAAAAGCATTAAATATGCCGCCACAAGATATAAAAAAGAGAATTCTTCTCCAAAAGAAACAACAGACTATATAAAAGGATCGCCACAAAAGCCAAATAAAAAAAAGTGGTGGCAATTTAAAAAAACGAGGGCAAAAAATGATTGATTCAAAAATTATGGAGACAACAAAGTCTATTTTGAAGGAATTTGGTAACACATACTTTTCAGATAAAGGCACTCTAAAGCGCAACAAAGTAATAGAAGACCTCGATGCTTATACGCCTATATTGATGAAGGCATTACTAGCCAATCAACTAATTCATGATACCTATACTGAGTCAGTTGTTATAGATGATAAAAGTGTAGAGATTTTTAAGTTAAATCAATTTATTGAAATGTTTACATATAAAGAATACTGGCAAGATAGCTACACAAAATTTGAAAATAAAATTGGCCTGACTGCTGGCGGTAAGTTTATTGATGAGACTGCTGATGTTGTGTTAGATTTTCCCTTCAAAGATACCGTTTTAAAAGCTGGTATGACGAAAGAAGATCAAAAAGATGCTGACGAACCCTTTTTGCATGAAACGATTGCTAAGGCTGAAATTGATCAATTATTAGAACCTAAAATATTTGTAAATGCTACTAAGTATGATCAAGAAAATTTAGACGGTGCACCAGTTGATAATTTTGAGGATAATAATTTGATTATCAAGGGAAATAACCTGATTGCCCTGCATAGTTTGAAACAACGCTACCTTGGTAAAGTAAAGATGATTTATCTCGACCCACCTTATTATTTTGATGAAACAAAGCCGGCGGATGCTTTTAAATATAACTCGAATTTCAAACTTTCTACGTGGTTGATCTTCATGAAAAATAGATTGGAAATTGCAAATGAACTACTCACTGATGGTGGAGTAATTTTTATTTCGATGGGTGAAGACGGTCAGGCTCATTTGAAATTGTTGATGGATAACATTTTTGGTAGGTCTAATTTTGTACAAACGTTTATTTGGCGAAATACAGATAATGCTGATTCTTTGGGAAAAAAGAGTCGTTCTAGCGTTGAGTATGTACATGCCTATGAGAAAAATAAAGATAGTTCCGTACGATGGATTGGTAAAAAAACGGAAAATGGAGATGCACCATTGCTAAATACCGGAAATCCAGTCGGAACGCTAACGTTTAAGCCGGGAATAATTAGATTTAAGATTTCTGATGGTATATATCCTGCAGGTAAATATGAATCATTGGAGGCTTTGACAGATATTATCGTTGAAGATGGGAAAAATTCTAACGAAATCAAGCTCCGAGGTACATTTAAATGGGGACAGAAAAACTTAAACAACGAGGTTGCGAAAGGTGGCGACTTCATAATTAAAAGTGATAAGTTTTCAATTCGTTATCAAAAGGCAGAAGGTTCAACTATGGCGCCTGAAAAATTCGTGGATGGCCCTTATCTGTCAAAAATTTTTGGTGTAGGAAGTAACGAAGATGCTAAATCACATATTGGTACGCTTGGGTTAGATTTTAGTTTCTCAAAACCAGAGTCTTTGATTGCCTACTTTATTAGAGCAGTTACGCAAGAAAACGATATTGTTATGGACTTCTTCATGGGGTCAGGTACAACTCAAGCAGCAGCTTTGAAGATGAATCGTCGATTTATTGGAGTGGAGCAACTTGATTATATTTCCGATGGCGTGGAGCGATTAAATAAGGCGCTTGAGGGAGAACAAGGTGGTATCTCTAAAGACGTTAATTGGCAAGGTGGCGGATCATTTGTCTATGCTGAATTAATGGAAAAGAACCAAGGTTATCTCAAAGATGTCCAACAGGCCGAAACAACAAAGCAATTAGAAGATGTTGTTCATCGCATGATTGAAGGCGGCGCTGATTTTGATTTCCGCGTTGATGTCGAAAAAGTCCTGCAAGATCCTGAATATCAAACGATGTCATTGGCTGATAAAAAGCAGCTGATGGTCAAGGTCATTGATAAGAATCAGTTGTATTATGCTTACAGTGATATGGAAGATCGTGATGTACAAGAGCTGATGTCTGAGAGTGATATTACCTTTAATAAGAGCTTTTATGGGGAGCGTGATCTGTAATGGTCAAAAAGAAAGCACGAGAACTTGTCTTACCCATTGTTCATGAGATTAAAGACTATGCGAGTGATTTTTTAAAAAACGATGAACCCAGACATTCTTTTGTTTATCCGGACTACATTAAGCACAACCTCAAACATCAGCTACGTGATTATCAAAAGCAATCACTATACAACCTGAATTACACGCAAAAAGATGACCATGTTGCCAGTCGCTTCAAACAATTGTTATTCCATATGGCCACTGGTTCTGGAAAAACTGATGTGATGGCAGCCGATATATTGTATTTTTACCATGAATTTGGCTATCAAAATTTTCTTTTTGTCGTTAATACAAACGCGGTGATTGCCAAAACGCGTGAAAACATGATGAATGTTCAATCACCAAAGTATCTCTTTTCACAACCAATAAGTATTGATGGGATTCAGATTGAATTGCGAGAAGTCACCCGCTTTCCAACAAATAGTGAACCAGGGGTGATCTACTTGCGGCTAACAACCATCCAAACTTTAGCAAATGAGTTAAATACACCACGCGAAAATGGCTTAACTTATGGCGATTTAGAGAAACAGAAGTTGATTATTCTAGCGGATGAAGCACATCATTTTTCTGCTGGAACTAAGAGCAAAGCAGATCAAAAAAATAAAGCTTGGGAGTATGTCTTAGACCGTATTCGACAAGCTAATAAAGCAAATCGTCAGTTAGAATTTACAGCCACGATCGATTTAAATAACGAGTTTATTTACGAAAAATATCGTGATAAAATCATTTTTCAATATGACTTAAAAGAGTTCCAAAATGCAGGATATTCAAAAAAAATTGCTCGTTTGCAAGCCAATGCTGATGATAACGAAAAGATGCTAAACGCGGGATTGTTATCACAATATCGTAAGCGGATGGCGATTCAGGCGGGTGTGAAAGATTTTAAGCCGGTTATTTTATTTAAATCCAATAAAATAGCTGTTTCAAAAGCGGCTCGTGATCAATTTTTGACGATGATGGATCGGCTAACTGCTGAAGATCTGGCGCAATTTATTGCAAAGCAACTACAAACCACGCAATCGTCTACTTTGCGCCAAGCCTATACTTATTATCAAACAGTTGATATGGGGAGCTTGGTACGTGAATTGCAACGTGATTTTCAACCATTGAATACAATTAATGTTAATGATACGAGTAGCAATGGGATTTTAGGGGACTTAAATGATTTACGTAATTTGAATACTTTAGAGGAACCAAGTAATCCCTTTAGAGCTATTTTTGCCGTCGCCAAACTTTCTGAAGGTTGGGATGTTTTAAATTTGTATGATATTGTCCGAATTGGTGAGCAACCTATTACGTCAACACAAACTAATAGTGAGGCGCAATTAATTGGTCGTGGTGCGCGATACAATCCCTTCGTCTATGAGGATGCAACCTCTTTCACGCGACGATTTGACCATAATACGCCAGAATTACAGATATTAGAGTCCTTACACTATCACACGATTAACGATAAAAAATATATTGATAATCTGACGAAGTCCTTTGAAACAATGCAGCTACAAGTTGAAGATGATAAGGACTTTGATATTTTAACCACGACGGTTAAAAAGTCATTTAAGAAATCTGATGTCTATCAATATGGCAAGCTGTATTACAATGACGTTGAAGATGTTCCTGAAAGTGAATACAATGGTTTGGCAAAATATGGGGTCCCTGTTGCAGAACTACCTACCGTTAACATTGAGACAGCAACCCTAGAAGCAACGGCCTTTGATACACAAAATGTTGCAGGTATGAATGAGACACGGCTGGTAAAGATTGATGAGGCACTCGTTAAAAAATCAATGGCACGGAATCCTTTCTTCAGATTCAATACCATGAAAAAATATATGCCGACGCTAAATTCTATATCTGAGTTTATGTATGATGCGCAGTGGCTAGGACAGCTAAAAGAAATCCAAGCGACGGTATCAACTGGTGCAGATACAGTGCTTAGTCGAGAAACGCAGCTATTAGTCGTTGAAAAATATCTAGCGTATATTCAACGCATGTTAATCATGAACTACAAGCGTCAACGTGGGACTAATAAATTTATTGGATTGCCAATTAAGGAAGTCGTTCAGGACTATCAAAAGCGTGTTCCCGTTAACTATTCTAATGCTGGTGTTCATGAGTCAATTCAAACTTATGACTATAAAAAGGCACCGTGGTTTGTCTATAACGAAGCCATCGTCGACAAATTAGAACGTAGCTTAATTGAACTGATCCAAGACTATGTTGAAGAACTGCAAAACAAGTATAAAGATGTTTACCTCATTCGTAGTGATGAGCGTAATACTAAGCTGAAATTACATGAATTTGCCGATAATGTGTCTCACTATGCTGGTTTCTTGCCGGACTTTGTCTTGTATTTAGCTAATGAATCTTATATTTATCAGATTTATATTGAACCTAAAGGCACTCAATTACTTGATCAAGATCAGTGGAAAGAGGACTTGCTAACGAGTATTTCTCCTGATAGTGTGGATGTTATAGGTGAAAATGAAAAAGTTAAGTTATATGGTGTCAGGTTTTACGTGTCAGGTGACTCACGACAAATAAGAAAGAAAATAGAAATATTTACAGACTAAATGAAGGAGGTTCATTGCAATGGGCATAAAGCCATCTAAAAGCAGACAAAATTTAATTGATAATCTAGATTGTAGATTACTCAATATCCCAGATAATAAAAAAGCACTACAATTATTGACCAATTTAAACTATTTTCAAGTAGTCAATGGCCTGGAAAATATATTTCTTACTACAGTTCATCCTAAAAAATTTAATAAAGTATCCATTTTTGATTTTGAGCGTTTGTACTATGATAGTAAAAAAATAGCAACTGAAATATCGAGAGCCCTAGATGATTTTGAAGAACGTTTAAAGAGCTCTATATCTTATCATTTTAGTCAGTCGTATTGCATGAATATCAATGATACAATGCAATATACTAACAAAAATAATTATCGAGATGATGCTGAATTTGATGGATACCCACTTAATTCAGAACAATATGCAAAAATTATACAAACTTTCAAGGCAACCGAATCCAGAAATAAATTTTTATTTTTTCAACCGTGGTTCCTAACAAGTCTTGTTCAAAAAAACGATCATATTAATCAATCTTTCTACAGAGATATTCAATATACCGCTCCTAACAATGTTATGACTTATCAGTATGACTCTCAGGTGGCAGTTCCTTTGTGGGTAGCCATTGAAACTTTGCCGTTTGGTTCGCTAATCTATTTGTGTCATTATCTAAAAGATGATGAAATGAGTAATGTTTTAAATGATTTTGGATTAACAGCCAACGATAGAATAATATTTTTAAATGTTTTAGATGTTTTAAAAGAATTAAGGAATCATATTGCTCATGGTAACCTCTTATTAAGATTTCAAACACCTGCTTATATTAAATTTACCAATGATTTTGTAAATCGATTTGAATTGAATCCCAAGTCAAGAGGAACAACTGGTGCTAATCGACGTGTTTCATATGCATCAAAAATATACCTCTATGATTCCTTAAAAATTTTGCATCATTTTGATTCAACGAAAACAGTGGTAAAACAATTCAAAAAAATGTTTTACCACAACATGAAAAATATGAAACAAGGTGAAATATATAATAAACGTATTCTAAAGGCGATAGATGCTCCCAGCTACAGAGCATTAAAAAATTTGACGTAATGATATTTAATATATATACTATACATACATACTAAATAAGGCTCCTAACGAGCACTCGCCGTTAATCAATTGGTTAATGACGTCGATAAAATACCCATGTAACTATTTAATTATAGTTATATGGGTATTTTTGGATAGATTCATTAATACAAGGGTCTATAAATTACAAATACCCCCTCAAAAACATTGAAAGAATAGCCCCTAATATCCATAATATAGATATTGGGGGTTATTTGTTTTTAATATTTAATTTATAACGCATGCCAAGCCACTAGTTTTTTCGGGAATTAGGTTTACCGCTCATTTCAAGATTACCACTTTCATAATGGGCCCAACATGAATATATTTCAACTATTTTAGTTGCTTTATCAATGGTATAAACGACGCGATGTTGACCATTCATTCTTCGAGAATAGTACCCAGCTGCAGGTGGTGTTAACTTTTCAAATGACTGTACTGGTTTATATGGATTAGATTCTAATACACTTTTTATTTCTTCAAAGGATTGACGTAATGGGCTTCTTAAAACTTTTTTTAAATCACCCTTAGCTGATGATTTTATTTTTACTTTCCAACGATTACTCACGATCAATTTCTTTGATCATTTCATCTAGATCAACTGATTCATCATCTTTACGGCTGAAGGTGGCTTGAATCTGACCATTCATCATTAAGTTCATGGTTTCCTGTAATGCGTCGTAGTCTTTTTTCCCAATCAAAACGGCACTACGACTGTCATTGGATCCTGCAATAATAACAGGTTTGGAGTCCCGATTAGCATCTTTTATAAGTGAAAATAGATTGGTTCGCGCTGTAGTTGGATTAATAATTTTTTCCATATGGTTCCCCTCCTCAACTTATCTAATATTATAGGCGTACATGATAACGTACGTCAATTGCAAACTATTATATCGCCAAAGGAGATTATGACTTATGCAACAAATCGTCCTACCCATCAAAGATTCAAATGTCCTTAAAGAAGTTCAAGATACCTTGCTTCATAGTTTTAAAGCCGGTCAACGCAACTACACCATTTTTCAAGTGGGCAAAGCGACCTTGTTACGTGTGAGCGATGTTATGAGACTCCGCTGGGCAGATGTCTTCAATGAAAATGGTACCGTGCGTCAGAATGCGTTTATCCACGATAAAAAAACGGGCAAAGCCAATTTGCTCTACTTAAAACCAGTTCAAACGGGTTTATTAGCCTATCAAGGGTGGTTACAAGAAAATCATCTGGCCTCAGAATGGTTGTTTTCTTCGATTCAGCACCCTGATCGACATATCACGGAAAAACAGTTCTACAAAATCATGAGCAAGGTTGGTGATCTGTTAGGAATTAATTATCTAGGTACCCATACGATGTGCAAAACAGGTGCTTATCGCGTCTATACGCAATCAAATTTTAATATTGGCTTAGTCATGCACTTGTTAAATCATTCTAGTGAAGCCATGACACTAGCTTACTTAGGCTTGGATCAAGCCAGTCAAGAAACCATGCTCGATCAAATTGATTTTGGATAACTATGTGTGCCAATGCCAGCAAAAAACTGTTCACCTAGAAGCTGAATAAAACAAGAAGTGCCTACACCTATAAATGCACATTGATGTGTATATAAAATGAGCAAAATAAATAACGAACACTCAAGCATTAACATATACTATGCTAAGATTTGATAAGAACAAAAAAATGGGACGTGATATTTATGAAACTTATTAAGTTTGGTATCAAAAATTTTAGAGGTTTCGGAAATGAATTACAAGAAGTAAAAATAGATAATTTCACTTGCTTAGTTGGTAAAAATGATGCCGGAAAGTCTTCTATCTTCGACGCTATGGATGTGTTTTTTAACGGTTTTAAAAATATTGATTCTGATGATGCACATATAGACTCACATGGTAATCGTGCAAAAAAGGTTGAATTGTCGGGGACGTTTGATGTTGAAGATTCTCAAATAAAAATAGAATCTGTTCCAACTTCTCTGGGAGCTGAGGGATTACTTAACAGCGAAGGGCAGCTTAAAATAGTGCAAGAAATATCTTCACCAAGCAAAAGTGGAATAAAAACTTTTATTATGGCGTTTTTACCAGATTTGGATGAGGTAAAAGATATACATACTTTGAAAAATTCGGCTTTAAAGAAAAGATTTAATAAAATTAAAGAGGATAATCATATTACCGGATGGGATAAAATACCTCAAACTACTAATACACTTATGCGCAAAGCAATAATTAATTACTATGAAAATAAACTCCCTGCCCAAAGTAGCATTCCTGTGAAAGTCCCTATAGACAAGGAGGGGGGTAAAGATCTATGGAGTTCAATAAATAAAGGTTTGCCACTCTTCCAATTATTTAAGACTGACAGGGATAATAATGATTCAGATGCTGAAATTCAAAATCCCTTGAAAGCTATAACTAAAAAAACCCTTCAAGGAAAGTTACAAGAACAGCTAGATACTATAACATCCACAATTAAAGCAGAAACAATAAAACAAGCTAATAAAACTCTTGAGAAACTAAATGAGATGGATCCTGATCTGGCTAGTCAAATAACTCCTACGTTTGATGATCCATCATGGCAAAATATTTTTAAATTTTCGTTAGACACCGATCAAATTCCTCTAAATAAAAGAGGGAGTGGAACCCGGAGATTAATCCTTTTAAACTTTTTTCGAGCTGAAGCAGAACAGGCAAAAGATGAATCCAATAGCAATAATATTATATATGCTTTTGAAGAACCAGAAACTGCTCAACATATAGATCACCAAAAAATACTAATGGAATCTTTCAAAAAAATAGCGGAACAGGCTAATCAACAAGTTTTAATCACGACACACAGTCCTGAATTAGCTGGATTAACTGATGTGGATAACATTAGAGAAGTTACACAAAATAATTATATAAGTAAAATAGACAACTCACCAAGTTTATTACGTATTTCTGATGAGTTAGGTATTTTCCCTAATATTTTGGGCATGCCAGGTAAATTAAGAATGGTTATTTTTGTGGAAGGACCCAACGATGTTAAATTTTTAAGACTATTTTTATCTAAATATTGTTCGGATTTTGTTACTCAAAATGATCTCCTTATAATTCCCTTTGGAGGTGGGGCCTTAAAACATTGGCTTGATCTAGATGTATTAAAATCTATAAATCCATGTACGTATTATATTTTTGATAACGATAAGGCTGGAAAGGAATATGAACGTAAGTTAGAAAAGTTGGGAAAGAAATTAAGTTCTCATGTGTGGAAATTAGGCCCCATTGAGTTTTATTTTCCTTATGAAACCTATTTACATGAAGCTACGTCAATTAATAAAAGCAGACATAATACAGATCCGGATAAGCTTTTAACCATAATATCTAAAGAAAATTATCATATAGCTGACTATAAAAAAAATATAGAACCTGTTAAAGGGGCGCTTTGGAGTAAATTTAAAGAAATAACAGACAATGGTCAATTAGCTAGTTATTGGTCTAGTGATAGTAATATAAATTCAGAATTCAAAGATTTAGCAGCTGAATTAAAATCCTGCTATGAAAACGATTAAGGCTTATAGTTTATAATATTTCAAAAATTTTAAAGTTATAGAAAGGAATCCTATCACCAAAATTATTTGGCTGTTTGTCGGTTTTACCGCTTTATTTTTTAATAAAAACGTAAGTCTTATCTTTACTGCCTATTTTCTAATTGCTTATTTTTTTCTGTTTATTCCGACAAAATACCGTTTTAGTCATTGACAAAGATCTTGGTCGGACAAAGTGTTTTAGCTATTCTGAGCTTAAACATGGCGGCCAGTCACTAATACCGGATTGATTTGGTGCGTTGCTAGTACCAGGAAACCCGCTGTGGCTAAGAGTTGTTCTTATGTTACCGGTGATCCTGGGGGTACCATCGAAGCTCTCTTTGGTTCGTCGTCGACTTATTATAATCAACAATCTGCAACACTGATCCGGCCAGAAGCATTTGCGACTTTAAAACAGCCCATTCTTTACGCTTATCAATTAGGGGGCACACCGGTTGATAACGCTTATTGGTTTGAAGATAACCGCATGAAAGCCTTAGTTGCATCAGCCGATTAAAATATACAGTAATAAAATTTGTTTACTGTATTATACCAAAAAGGTATAATGATTATTGAGGTGGAAGAATGTATGGAATATTTTGCTGAAAATCGCAAACTCACAAAAATCTTGAATGATCCCCGTTTACTAGTTAAAAATTTTGGCCGTGATCGGGCTAAACGCATTCAAGCTCGGCTTGATGAGTTTGACGCTGCTGATACTCTGAAGCAGATTTCTTCTGATCCACCGCCACGCTGTCACCGATTGCATAACAATTTGGAAGGCAAATTTGCTGTTGATGTCAGCAAAAATTTCCGCATTGTTTTTGAGGGTTACGATAAAGCCGATCAACTTTCAGTTGAAAGATCAGCAATTGTAACTGTTCAAATTATAAAGATTGAAGACTATCATTAAAGGAGTTGAAACGTATGCTGCATCGCGAGAATAGTATTCGGCAGTATCACACCAGTTCAGCTGCCGATCTCATTAAAGAAACTATGGACTTTTATCAAATTACTCAAACTGATCTAGCCGCTCGCTTAGGGGTTAGTCAAAAAAACATTTCAGATATTCTTAAACGCAAACGATTCATCAATGAGTTATTGGCTTTAAGAATCGAAACTGTTATGGGTATTTCTAGTCAATTACTCCTTAACTTAGATGCTAACTTTAAATTGCATCAGGCTAAGGAAAATGCTAAAGATTCTGAACCCAATCATCAATCAGACAAATTCCTTAAACGATATGATTGGGTATCAGCATAAGATTAATCATTGGAATAGTGGTAAAGCAAGCAGTCTTAGGTACGGGGCTTGTCAGTGAGTTGATGAAGGAAACTTTTACAGTTTCCAGCTTGAAATCGGTTTTAAACTCACAATTAAATTGATATTTAAGCAGCAGTTGATTTAATCAACTGCTGCTTTTTTGATCAAGCTAAATTAGCTTGCGCCGTTTGCGCAAAACTCCGCCTGAAAGGCTCCTGCTGAAGGCATGCTCATGATGCAAAATCATTCGGCCGACAGCCCCTTGTCTGGAAGACTTTTTTACTCAAATTCCGATAGCAATTTTGAGTAAAAACGCGAAGCTTTGCCAAAAAGTGGCTAGCCAATCGGCTAACCATTTTGGCATTGCACAGCGAACTTGGGGGTCAAGGGGGAGCGTTAGCTGTCCCCCTTGCAAGCACCGCAGCTGCCACAAACGTAGTCTTGTGGCTAGCATGCGGGTTGCTTGCCAAACCCCGTGAATTAATTTATTATGTGAGTAGAAACCCTTAGGGTTTCACGAGCTTAATCAATCAATTCACTTGCCTGAAAGGCAAAACAAAGGGGGTGGGGTTTGTGAGCGAACAACACAATATGGCTAGCTATCTATCCGATAAACAACCCAATCGGAAAGACAGTCGGCAAATCAATTTTAGAGTGAGCGAGCAGGACTATTTAAAGCTTTCGCAGTCAGCGAAAACTTTAAATATGTCCGTGCCTGCTTTTGTCAAAAAGAAGGCACAAGGGGCACGGATCGTTGCCCCTAAGATTGGCGCAAAAGAAGCCCAAGCATTAACCCGTCAATTAGCAAAAATTGGGGGTAATCTCAATCAATTAGCCAAACACGCCAATCAAGGGGGCAATGTTCCTGCCCAAGCATTGCAGGAATTGCAAAGTGAGGTGGCACACATATGGCAACAACTCACATAAAACGGTCTGCCAGCGCGTCACGCCTTGTCAATTACGCCGAAAAACGAGCGGTCTTAAAAGACGGACTAAACCTTGATGTTGACTACGCAAAAAGTCAATTCAAACAAGTCCGTGAAGTGTATGGCAATCAAGGCAAGACGCAGGCGTATGCTAGCCGTATCTCGTTTAGTCCCAAAGAATTTGACCCGACAAACGAAGATGACCAACAAAAAGCGCTCGATATTGCCAAAGAAGTGTATCAAAAAACCTACCCTAATCAGCAAGTCGCTTTATACGAACATGCCGACACGGACGCTTTACACATTCATGCCGTCATTGGGGCAATCGACTTAGAAACAGGGAAAAAAATGCACGGTAACTGGCAAGAATACCGCGAAAAATTAGTCCATAATACCGATGAAATCGTGCAAAAACATGGGCTTGAAGTTACGAAAGTTGACCCTGAACGCTATGAAAAACGTTCTATGGCAGAAATTAAAATGCATGATCGTGGGCAACCCACTTGGAAAGACCAAATCAGACAAGCCGTTGACAGCACCATGTCTAATCCCCTTATTCGCGATTTTCAGACGTTTAGAGACGATTTAAAGCAAAAGGCGATAGATGTATGGGAACGGGGAAAAGACCTTACCTATCAGCTCACAGGCACGAATTATAAAGCACGTGGTAACAAACTCGGCACAGCTTACGAAAAGGGGGCAATTTACAATGAGTTGGAAAGACGTACCAGAGACCCAAGAGACAACCAAACAGATACCAGAACCCCAGATACAAACAGATTTAACCGAACTCAATCAGACCCTGAAAGAAATCAGGAACTATCAGGGCACACAAATTCAACTACAAAGCAAACAACAAATCGAACTGACCGAACAGCTGACACAAATCGAACAAGCCAGTCAGCGCGTCAATCAAGCCTTTCAGAAGACCTTGAACGATTTAAACAGCAACAACGAGACCAACAAAGAACAATTAGTCGCGACGCTAAAAGACGCGCAAAACCACTTCAACGAGCAGACAAAGACCGTCAATCAAAGGACAATCGCCGAACTGCAAAAGATAAACAGCGTCCAACAGGACAACAACAACACGTTGAAAACCCTAAACGACAGCCTAAACCAGACCGTTCAAGGGACTATGGACCAAGTCGCTAACCGTTTATCTACGGAAATTGATCGAACACATAAAAATATGAGTTGGTATGAAATTAAAAATTATTTGTACGCGGTTATCCCGACTGGTTTGCTCTCAGGGCTTGTATTTTGGCTTCTGACGCATTTCTTTGCTTAACAGGTGTATTTATATTAAATTATCTTTAAAATGGCTTAGAATGCAAAATAAGTCCTCCTAGCACTATCTGGGGCTGTCCGCCGAGCGTCAGTCGAGGCTTCTTCTGAGCCACGTCTTTTGGTTTTGAATTTAGCGAGTGAACGAAGTGAACGCTGCAAGCAAAATGTGAGCGTGATTTTCGCTCACTCCTTTTTGGTTTTGGGGCACGGAGACCCCCGCCTCTTATATAACCTCTTTTAAAACCTCTTTTAAAACCTCTTTTAAGGGCATGTTCCACGTTACTCTCCCAAGCGTTTCACAAATGTTTGGGGGTCCAATTGTCTGTTTATGGGGGTCCAATTGTCTGTTTATAGGGGTCCAATTGTCTGTTTATGGGGGTCCAATTGTCTGTTTATGGGGTCTCGTCTTGAGGTTCCGGCCTTAATATGGTAGCCTCTGATTTAGGAGGTGGTTTTTTGAGCAACGAACTAGTTAAATATCAACCGGAGTTAAATACAATTCCTCTGCGTAAATTTAGTCCTGTTGAGATGAATTTATTTTTTTCAATTGTGTCTAGAATGCGTGATAAGGGTGACCAAACCGTCCGCTTTAGCTTTGACCAGCTAAAAGAGTTAAGTAATTACAAACCCACAGCTAATCGGCGCTTTATCGACGATATTAAACGCACCTACGACCACTTGATGGACTTGCGTTTCGGTAGCCAAAGCAAAAGTGGGTTGTCGTTCGAAAGATTTGTCATGTTTACCAAATTTAAGATCAACGGTGACGTAGACGAGCCGTACGTTGACGTAGAAATCTACAAAGACGCTTTGCCCTTGCTGAACAATCTAGAGAGTTGGGTGCGGTATGCACTTATCGAGTTTCGCGACCTAAAAAGTAGCTATGCCAAAACCATGTTTCGATTACTCAAAGGCTATCGGACAACTGGATACGCCTACTTTTCCAAAGCAGATTTTGATGAGTTACTTGATATTCCAAAAACTTATCGGCAAGGCGACATTAACAAAAAAGTAATAAAACCAATCAAAGAAGAACTTACCCCCCTATTTCGTGGGCTAACTGTCCGCAAGAAATACGGTAAAAGGCGAGGAAAGCCTGTTATTGGCTATTCTTTTGCATGGAAACCCGAAAAGAAAGATGCCAATGATTTCTCACAAGGCCAATTACAAGATGAGCGTCAAAAGCTTTTTAATATTCAGCATAATGGTGAATTAACAGAGCAGGAAAAATGGCGCGCCATTGACAAGGTTAAGGGGTTAACTTTAGGCTCTACTGAGAAACAAGCATTGGCTGATAAACAGGCCGAGCACGATAAAAAAATAAGAGATCAAGCAAGACAAGAAGCACTTGCTGAACTCCTAAAGGGGTTTGGAAATCATGCCTAAAACTATTAGAGAACTTGCTGATGAATTGGGCGTTTCAAAGCAAAGAATTCAACAAATTATCGCCAAATTATCGGCAAGCAAAACACCAAATAAGGAAGGCAATAGATACGTTTTAAACGCCCAAGATGTCAAAAATATAAAGGATTTGATGGGTTTTGATAATGACAAGTCATCGACAAGTGAATCGACAAATAGACTTGTCGATTATGATGTTTACTTAGATGTGATAGATTCCATAAAAGAAAAAGATGAACAGATAAAAATTTTATTAGAAGTTCAAAAACAAACACAAAATCTTCTAGATCAGCAACAACGGTTAGCATTACAGGATAAAAAAATTTTAGAAGAATATAAGGCAGAGATCAAAGATTTAAAAGCATTAAATATGCCGCCACAAGATATAAAAAAAGAGAATTCTTCTCCAAAAGAAACAACAGACTATATAAAAGGATCGCCACAAAAGCCAAATAAAAAAAAGTGGTGGCAATTTAAAAAAACGAGGGCAAAAAATGATTGATTCAAAAATTATGGAGACAACAAAGTCTATTTTGAAGGAATTTGGTAACACATACTTTTCAGATAAAGGCACTCTAAAGCGCAACAAAGTAATAGAAGACCTCGATGCTTATACGCCTATATTGATGAAGGCATTACTAGCCAATCAACTAATTCATGATACCTATACTGAGTCAGTTGTTATAGATGATAAAAGTGTAGAGATTTTTAAGTTAAATCAATTTATTGAAATGTTTACATATAAAGAATACTGGCAAGATAGCTACACAAAATTTGAAAATAAAATTGGCCTGACTGCTGGCGGTAAGTTTATTGATGAGACTGCTGATGTTGTGTTAGATTTTCCCTTCAAAGATACCGTTTTAAAAGCTGGTATGACGAAAGAAGATCAAAAAGATGCTGACGAACCCTTTTTGCATGAAACGATTGCTAAGGCTGAAATTGATCAATTATTAGAACCTAAAATATTTGTAAATGCTACTAAGTATGATCAAGAAAATTTAGACGGTGCACCAGTTGATAATTTTGAGGATAATAATTTGATTATCAAGGGAAATAACCTGATTGCCCTGCATAGTTTGAAACAACGCTACCTTGGTAAAGTAAAGATGATTTATCTCGACCCACCTTATTATTTTGATGAAACAAAGCCGGCGGATGCTTTTAAATATAACTCGAATTTCAAACTTTCTACGTGGTTGATCTTCATGAAAAATAGATTGGAAATTGCAAATGAACTACTCACTGATGGTGGAGTAATTTTTATTTCGATGGGTGAAGACGGTCAGGCTCATTTGAAATTGTTGATGGATAACATTTTTGGTAGGTCTAATTTTGTACAAACGTTTATTTGGCGAAATACAGATAATGCTGATTCTTTGGGAAAAAAGAGTCGTTCTAGCGTTGAGTATGTACATGCCTATGAGAAAAATAAAGATAGTTCCGTACGATGGATTGGTAAAAAAACGGAAAATGGAGATGCACCATTGCTAAATACCGGAAATCCAGTCGGAACGCTAACGTTTAAGCCGGGAATAATTAGATTTAAGATTTCTGATGGTATATATCCTGCAGGTAAATATGAATCATTGGAGGCTTTGACAGATATTATCGTTGAAGATGGGAAAAATTCTAACGAAATCAAGCTCCGAGGTACATTTAAATGGGGACAGAAAAACTTAAACAACGAGGTTGCGAAAGGTGGCGACTTCATAATTAAAAGTGATAAGTTTTCAATTCGTTATCAAAAGGCAGAAGGTTCAACTATGGCGCCTGAAAAATTCGTGGATGGCCCTTATCTGTCAAAAATTTTTGGTGTAGGAAGTAACGAAGATGCTAAATCACATATTGGTACGCTTGGGTTAGATTTTAGTTTCTCAAAACCAGAGTCTTTGATTGCCTACTTTATTAGAGCAGTTACGCAAGAAAACGATATTGTTATGGACTTCTTCATGGGGTCAGGTACAACTCAAGCAGCAGCTTTGAAGATGAATCGTCGATTTATTGGAGTGGAGCAACTTGATTATATTTCCGATGGCGTGGAGCGATTAAATAAGGCGCTTGAGGGAGAACAAGGTGGTATCTCTAAAGACGTTAATTGGCAAGGTGGCGGATCATTTGTCTATGCTGAATTAATGGAAAAGAACCAAGGTTATCTCAAAGATGTCCAACAGGCCGAAACAACAAAGCAATTAGAAGATGTTGTTCATCGCATGATTGAAGGCGGCGCTGATTTTGATTTCCGCGTTGATGTCGAAAAAGTCCTGCAAGATCCTGAATATCAAACGATGTCATTGGCTGATAAAAAGCAGCTGATGGTCAAGGTCATTGATAAGAATCAGTTGTATTATGCTTACAGTGATATGGAAGATCGTGATGTACAAGAGCTGATGTCTGAGAGTGATATTACCTTTAATAAGAGCTTTTATGGGAGCGTGATCTGTAATGGTCAAAAAGAAAGCACGAGAACTTGTCTTACCCATTGTTCATGAGATTAAAGACTATGCGAGTGATTTTTTAAAAAACGATGAACCCAGACATTCTTTTGTTTATCCGGACTACATTAAGCACAACCTCAAACATCAGCTACGTGATTATCAAAAGCAATCACTATACAACCTGAATTACACGCAAAAAGATGACCATGTTGCCAGTCGCTTCAAACAATTGTTATTCCATATGGCCACTGGTTCTGGAAAAACTGATGTGATGGCAGCCGATATATTGTATTTTTACCATGAATTTGGCTATCAAAATTTTCTTTTTGTCGTTAATACAAACGCGGTGATTGCCAAAACGCGTGAAAACATGATGAATGTTCAATCACCAAAGTATCTCTTTTCACAACCAATAAGTATTGATGGGATTCAGATTGAATTGCGAGAAGTCACCCGCTTTCCAACAAATAGTGAACCAGGGGTGATCTACTTGCGGCTAACAACCATCCAAACTTTAGCAAATGAGTTAAATACACCACGCGAAAATGGCTTAACTTATGGCGATTTAGAGAAACAGAAGTTGATTATTCTAGCGGATGAAGCACATCATTTTTCTGCTGGAACTAAGAGCAAAGCAGATCAAAAAAATAAAGCTTGGGAGTATGTCTTAGACCGTATTCGACAAGCTAATAAAGCAAATCGTCAGTTAGAATTTACAGCCACGATCGATTTAAATAACGAGTTTATTTACGAAAAATATCGTGATAAAATCATTTTTCAATATGACTTAAAAGAGTTCCAAAATGCAGGATATTCAAAAAAAATTGCTCGTTTGCAAGCCAATGCTGATGATAACGAAAAGATGCTAAACGCGGGATTGTTATCACAATATCGTAAGCGGATGGCGATTCAGGCGGGTGTGAAAGATTTTAAGCCGGTTATTTTATTTAAATCCAATAAAATAGCTGTTTCAAAAGCGGCTCGTGATCAATTTTTGACGATGATGGATCGGCTAACTGCTGAAGATCTGGCGCAATTTATTGCAAAGCAACTACAAACCACGCAATCGTCTACTTTGCGCCAAGCCTATACTTATTATCAAACAGTTGATATGGGGAGCTTGGTACGTGAATTGCAACGTGATTTTCAACCATTGAATACAATTAATGTTAATGATACGAGTAGCAATGGGATTTTAGGGGACTTAAATGATTTACGTAATTGAATACTTTAGAGGAACCAAGTAATCCCTTTAGAGCTATTTTTGCCGTCGCCAAACTTTCTGAAGGTTGGGATGTTTTAAATTTGTATGATATTGTCCGAATTGGTGAGCAACCTATTACGTCAACACAAACTAATAGTGAGGCGCAATTAATTGGTCGTGGTGCGCGATACAATCCCTTCGTCTATGAGGATGCAACCTCTTTCACGCGACGATTTGACCATAATACGCCAGAATTACAGATATTAGAGTCCTTACACTATCACACGATTAACGATAAAAATATATTGATAATCTGACGAAGTCCTTTGAAACAATGCAGCTACAAGTTGAAGATGATAAGGACTTTGATATTTTAACCACGACGGTAAAAAATGATGTCTATCAATATGGCAAGCTGTATTACGTTGAAGATGTTCCTGAAAGTGAATACAATGGTTTGGCAAAATGGGGTCCCTGTTGCAGAACTACCTCAACCCAGAAGCAACGGCCTTGATACACAAAATGTTGCAGGTATGAATGAGACACGGCTGGTAAAGATTGATGAGCACTCGTTAAAAAATCAATGGCACGGAATCCTTTCTTCAGATTCAATACCATGAAAAAATATATGCCGACGCTAAATTCTATATCTGAGTTTATGTATGATGCGCAGTGGCTAGGACAGCTAAAAGAAATCCAAGCGACGGTATCAACTGGTGCAGATACAGTGCTTAGTCGAGAAACGCAGCTATTAGTCGTTGAAAAATATCTAGCGTATATTCAACGCATGTTAATCATGAACTACAAGCGTCAACGTGGGACTAATAAATTTATTGGATTGCCAATTAAGGAAGTCGTTCAGGACTATCAAAAGCGTGTTCCCGTTAACTATTCTAATGCTGGTGTTCATGAGTCAATTCAAACTTATGACTATAAAAAGGCACCGTGGTTTGTCTATAACGAAGCCATCGTCGACAAATTAGAACGTAGCTTAATTGAACTGATCCAAGACTATGTTGAAGAACTGCAAAACAAGTATAAAGATGTTTACCTCATTCGTAGTGATGAGCGTAATACTAAGCTGAAATTACATGAATTTGCCGATAATGTGTCTCACTATGCTGGTTTCTTGCCGGACTTTGTCTTGTATTTAGCTAATGAATCTTATATTTATCAGATTTATATTGAACCTAAAGGCACTCAATTACTTGATCAAGATCAGTGGAAAGAGGACTTGCTAACGAGTATTTCTCCTGATAGTGTGGATGTTATAGGTGAAAATGAAAAAGTTAAGTTATATGGTGTCAGGTTTTACGTGTCAGGTGACTCACGACAAATAAGAAAGAAAATAGAAATATTTACAGACTAAATGAAGGAGGTTCATTGCAATGGGCATAAAGCCATCTAAAAGCAGACAAAATTTAATTGATAATCTAGATTGTAGATTACTCAATATCCCAGATAATAAAAAAGCACTACAATTATTGACCAATTTAAACTATTTTCAAGTAGTCAATGGCCTGGAAAATATATTTCTTACTACAGTTCATCCTAAAAAATTTAATAAAGTATCCATTTTTGATTTTGAGCGTTTGTACTATGATAGTAAAAAAATAGCAACTGAAATATCGAGAGCCCTAGATGATTTTGAAGAACGTTTAAAGAGCTCTATATCTTATCATTTTAGTCAGTCGTATTGCATGAATATCAATGATACAATGCAATATACTAACAAAAATAATTATCGAGATGATGCTGAATTTGATGGATACCCACTTAATTCAGAACAATATGCAAAAATTATACAAACTTTCAAGGCAACCGAATCCAGAAATAAATTTTATTTTTTCAACCGTGGTTCCTAACAAGTCTTGTTCAAAAAAACGATCATATTAATCAATCTTTCTACAGAGATATTCAATATACCGCTCCTAACAATGTTATGACTTATCAGTATGACTCTCAGGTGGCAGTTCCTTTGTGGGTAGCCATTGAAACTTTGCCGTTTGGTTCGCTAATCTATTTGTGTCATTATCTAAAAGATGATGAAATGAGTAATGTTTTAAATGATTTTGGATTAACAGCCAACGATAGAATAATATTTTTAAATGTTTTAGATTTTTAAAAGAATTAAGGAATCATATTGCTCATGGTAACCTCTTATTAAGATTTCAAACACCTGCTTATATTAAATTTACCAATGATTTTGTAAATCGATTTGAATTGAATCCCAAGTCAAGAGGAACAACTGGTGCTAATCGACGTGTTTCATATGCATCAAAAATATACCTCTATGATTCCTTAAAAATTTTGCATCATTTTGATTCAACGAAAACAGTGGTAAAACAATTCAAAAAAATGTTTTACCACAACATGAAAAATATGAAACAAGGTGAAATATATAATAAACGTATTCTAAAGGCGATAGATGCTCCCAGCTACAGAGCATTAAAAAATTTGACGTAATGATATTTAATATATATACTATACATACATACTAAATAAGGCTCCTAACGAGCACTCGCCGTTAATCAATTGGTTAATGACGTCGATAAAATACCCATGTAACTATTTAATTATAGTTATATGGGTATTTTTGGATAGATTCATTAATACAAGGTCTATAAATTACAAATACCCCCTCAAAAACATTGAAAGAATAGCCCCTAATATCCATAATATAGATATTGGGGGTTATTTGTTTTTAATATTTAATTTATAACGCATGCCAAGCCACTAGTTTTTTCGGGAATTAGGTTTACCGCTCATTTCAAGATTACCACTTTCATAATGGGCCCAACATGAATATATTTCAACTATTTTAGTTGCTTTATCAATGGTATAAACGACGCGATGTTGACCATTCATTCTTCGAGAATAGTACCCAGCTGCAGGTGGTGTTAACTTTTCAAATGACTGTACTGGTTTATATGGATTAGATTCTAATACACTTTTTATTTCTTCAAAGGATTGACGTAATGGGCTTCTTAAAACTTTTTTTAAATCACCCTTAGCTGATGATTTTATTTTTACTTTCCAACGATTACTCACGATCAATTTCTTTGATCATTTCATCTAGATCAACTGATTCATCATCTTTACGGCTGAAGGTGGCTTGAATCTGACCATTCATCATTAAGTTCATGGTTTCCTGTAATGCGTCGTAGTCTTTTTTTCCCAATCAAAACGGCACTACGACTGTCATTGGATCCTGCAATAATAACAGGTTTGGAGTCCCGATTAGCATCTTTTATAAGTGAAAATAGATTGGTTCGCGCTGTAGTTGGATTAATAATTTTTTCCATATGGTTCCCCTCCTCAACTTATCTAATATTATAGGCGTACATGATAACGTACGTCAATTGCAAACTATTATATCGCCAAAGGAGATTATGACTTATGCAACAAATCGTCCTACCCATCAAAGATTCAAATGTCCTTAAAGAAGTTCAAGATACCTTGCTTCATAGTTTTAAAGCCGGTCAACGCAACTACACCATTTTTCAAGTGGGCAAAGCGACCTTGTTACGTGTGAGCGATGTTATGAGACTCCGCTGGGCAGATGTCTTCAATGAAAATGGTACCGTGCGTCAGAATGCGTTTATCCACGATAAAAAAACGGGCAAAGCCAATTTGCTCTACTTAAAACCAGTTCAAACGGGTTTATTAGCCTATCAAGGGTGGTTACAAGAAAATCATCTGGCCTCAGAATGGTTGTTTTCTTCGATTCAGCACCCTGATCGACATATCACGGAAAAACAGTTCTACAAAATCATGAGCAAGGTTGGTGATGTTAGGAATTAATTATCTAGGTACCCATACGATGTGCAAAACATGCTTATCGCGTCTATACGCAATCAAATTTTAATATTGGCTTAGTCATGCACTTGTTAAATCATTCTAGTGAAGCCATGACACTAGCTTACTTAGGCTTGGATCAAGCCAGTCAAGAAACCATGCTCGATCAAATTGATTTTGGATAACTATGTGTGCCAATGCCAGCAAAAAACTGTTCACCTAGAAGCTGAATAAAACAAGAAGTGCCTACACCTATAAATGCACATTGATGTGTATATAAAATGAGCAAAATAAATAACGAACACTCAAGCATTAACATATACTATGCTAAGATTTGATAAGAACAAAAAAATGGGACGTGATATTTATGAAACTTATTAAGTTTGGTATCAAAATTTTAGAGGTTTCGGAAATGAATTACAAGAAGTAAAAATAGATAATTTCACTTGCTTAGTTGGTAAAAATGATGCCGGAAAGTCTTCTATCTTCGACGCTATGGATGTGTTTTTTTAACGGTTTTAAAAATATTGATTCTGATGATGCACATATAGACTCACATGGTAATCGTGCAAAAAAGGTTGAATTGTCGGGGACGTTTGATGTTGAAGATTCTCAAATAAAAATAGAATCTGTTCCAACTTCTCTGGGAGCTGAGGGATTACTTAACAGCGAAGGGCAGCTTAAAATAGTGCAAGAAATATCTTCACCAAGCAAAAAAATAAAAATTATGGCGTTTTTACCAGATTTGGATGAGGTAAAAGATATACATACTTTGAAAAATTCGGCTTTAAAGAAAAGATTTAATAAAATTAAAGAGGATAATCATTTACCGATGGGATAAAATACCTCAAACTACTAATACACTTATGCGCAAGCAATAATATATAAAAAAAAACTCCCTGCCCAAAGTAGCATTCCTGTGAAAGTCCCTATAGACAAGGAGGGGGTAAAGATCTATGGAGTTCAATAAATAAAGGTTTGCCACTCTTCCAATTATTTAACTGACAGGGATAATAATGATTCAGATGCTGAAATTCAAAATCCCTTGAAAGCTATAACTAAAAAAACCCTTCAAGAAAGTTACAAGAACAGCTAGATACTATAACATCCACAATTAAAGCAGAAACAATAAAACAAGCTAATAAAACTCTTGAGAAACTAAATGAGATGGATCCTGATCTGG